>CAZQLF010000041.1:0-11757 GCA_964594035.1 uncultured Rhodospirillaceae bacterium
CGGCAATGCTGCTGACGAAACTGAACGAGCTGGGCGGCGCCAATGGCATCGGCCGCCTCGACCTGCTGGAGAACCGCTTCGTCGGCATGAAGAGCCGCGGCGTCTATGAGACGCCGGGCGGCACGATCCTCGCCGTTGCCCATCGCGGCATGGAGAGCATCACGCTGGAGCGTGGTGCTGCGCATCTTAAGGACGAACTGATGCCCCGCTACGCCGAGATGGTCTACAACGGCTTCTGGTTCAGCCCGGAGCGCGAGATGCTGCAGGCCGCCATCGACAAGAGCCAGGAGCATGTCGAGGGCACGGTGCGCCTGAAGCTCTACAAGGGTGCGGCGACACTGGTCGGCCGCAAATCGCCGAAGTCGCTCTACAGCCTTGCCCACGTCACCTTCGAGGCCGACAAGGTCTATGACCAGCGCGACGCCGAGGGCTTCATCAAGCTGAATGCGCTGCGCCTGCGGCTGCTGAAACGCGGCCGAAAGTAAGGTTCCGCTCGAGGAACTAACCAGCAGCGCGCGCCAGAGCAGGAAACTTCATCTCGAATAAGCAGCCACGCCATGGAGGCGCTTAGATCGGAAAATCAACCGGCCGCTCGACGGTGGTCAGCCAACAGGCGAGCCGCCGGGAAATGGAGCGTTGCGGTCGTTCCGCGGTCGGGTGCACTTTCCAGCACCAGCCGGCCGCCATGCATCTCGATCAGGCGCTTGGTGATCGGCAGGCCGAGGCCGGAGCCGGGCGTGCGCCGCGCAAGCCGGCTATCCACCTGCACGAAGGGCACGACGGAATCCTCGATCTCGCGTGGATTCATGCCCACGCCGGTATCGGCGACGGTGAGCGCCAGCTCCCCGTCGGCATTCAACCGGGCGCCGAGCTGGACTGTGCCGGCGGCAGGCGTGTATCTGATCGCATTCGCCAACAGGTTCACCAGCATCTGCTTGACCGCACGTTCGTCGGCATGGAGCAGGGCCTGGAGCGAGGCTTCGTTGGCCAGCAGGTTGACGCCGCTCCTCTCGGCGATCGGCCGCACCAGCGTCAGCGCCTCGCTGGCCATGGCGGCAAGGTCGACCGTTTCTTCGTGCAGTTCGAAGCGGCCGGCCTCGATGCGCGACATGTCGAGCACGTCATCGATCAGGCTCAACAAATGCTGGCCGCTCTGATGGATGTCGCTGATGTATTCGCGGTAGCGCGGGCGCCCCAAGGGACCCAGCAGCTCCAGCCGCATCACCTCGGCAAATCCGATGATGGCATTCAACGGCGTGCGCAGCTCATGGCTCATATGGGCAAGGAACTCGGATTTGGCGCGGCTTGCCTTTTCCGCGGCACCCTTGGCTTCGGCCAGGCGCAGGTTGAGCCGTGAAAGCTCCGCCTGGGCGGACTGGCTGGCGCGGAACTGGCGTAGGATCATGACGATGAAGATCAGGGTGCTGGCCGCGAGTCCCGCGAGCAGGAAAACGAGCAGATTCAACAACCGCGAAGGCGCTGCATCCGCATGGTCGACGGTGAGCAACAGCGACGCCGTCAGGACGAAGGCGGTCATGATGGTGGCAAGGAAAACCACGACCAGGGCGATAAACGGCCAGTGGCGACGCGCAAGCCGCCAGTAGGAAGCGGTGCCGAAATTCTCTGCGGGTTGGCCCAACGCCGAAACCCGAGGTGCTGGCCCCGGTGATGCGCTCGTATCGGGTCGTTGAAAAGCGCACACGCGAGCTTCGCCCTCGATCCTGACGCAGATCGCCATTTGACCCGATCACATTGAACATTCAAGGAGAATCGGTTCTTCTGCGGCATGATCGCGCCTTCGCAAACCTGTTACCTCGCCGCTGAGGATCATCTGGCGGACATGCTGGCGGAGTTGCAGGAAAAGCCCGAATTGCACGGGCGCCTCGCGATCGTTCAGGGCCTGCCGCGGCCCGTCGCTTGGGCCGCCAACATCTGGCTCGATCCGCGCAGGTTAACCATTTCATCCATTGCCGACGGCGCGCGAGCCCTGCGTAATATTCAGCGGAACTGGACGCTTTTTCCGGAGAAGTTGCATCGCCGCGCCAGCCTGATCGCGCAACAGTTGCCGCATGTCAGCGCGAAACCATTGAACTTCCCCGCTGCCGCACCCGCCGCAGCGCTCGGTTCATGGACGCTGCTCGATGCCAACACCATCCTCGCTTCCCCGCATTGCTCGAGCCCCTTTCCCAATGGCGAGGTGCACTTCGTCGAAGACAAGAGCGGTCCGCCCAACCGCGCCTATCTCAAACTGTGGGAAGCGCTGACCATCGCCGGGAGCAGGCCCGGTCCCGGCGATCTTTGCCTTGATCTCGGCAGCTCTCCTGGCGGTTGGAGCTGGGCGGTGCAGAAACTTGGAAGCCGGGTGATCAGCGTCGACAAAGCGCTGCTCGATCCGGCGATCGCAGAATTGCCGAACCTCGATTACCGCCAGGTGAGTGCCTTCGCGCTTGAACCAACGGCCATCGGGCCGGTCGATTGGCTCTTCAGCGATATTATCTGCTATCCGGCGCGACTCCTGCGCCTTGTCGAGACCTGGCTTGCCAGCGGGCTCGTGCGGAATTTCGTCTGCACGATCAAATTCCAGGGCAAGACAGATATGCAAACGGCGCAGCGATTTCTCGCTATACCCGGCTCGCGTCTTACCCATCTATTCCACAACAAGCACGAGCTGACCTGGATCAAGCTCGCGGCGACGTGAAGGATCGGGATGAGCGAGCATTATCGAAGGGGCGAAAGCCTGCCGCAGATTCTGGCGAAGATCGACGAGGTGTCAGGCGATCTGTCGCCCGATGCGCTGGCGCCGATCGACCAGTTCCACACGGGCGGCCTGGGTGCGACCCGCGAACTGGCGCGGCTGGCGGCGATCAAGCCGGGCGAGCTGGTGCTGGATGCCGGCTGCGGCGTGGGCGGGCCGGCGCGCATATTGGCGGCCGAGCAGGGAGCGCGGGTTCGCGCCGTCGATCTGTCGGCGGACTACATCGCCATCGCCAAGGCGCTATCGAAGAAAGGCGGAATAGCCGTCGAGTTCGAGGTGGCCGATTTGCTGCAGCTTCCCTTCGGCGATGCCTCGTTCGATGTCGCCTGGACGCAGCATGCCAGCATGAACATCGCCGACAAGACGCGGCTTTACCGCGAACTGCGCCGCGTGCTGCGGCCGGGCGGCCGCCTGGTGTTCCACGACGTTCTCGCCGGCGACAACCCGGGTCCGCTGCAATACCCGGCCCTGTGGGCCGATACGCCCGAGGAAAGTCATCTGATCGCCGCCAAGGATCTGCGCGTTCTGCTGCCGCGCTGCGGCTTTCGCGAAACGCTGTGGCAGGACCGCACCGCCGCCACGATCGCCTTCTTCGATCGGCCCGCAGCGACCCAACCGTCGCCGCGGCCCCTCGGCATTCACCTGCTGCTCGGCCCTGATTTTCCCAAGATGGTGGCCAATCTGCGCCAGAACCTGGCGGCGGGGCGCCTTTCGGTGGCGATGGGTGTTTACGCCGCAGCGCCGATGCACGGCTGACCGGGGCTTAACAGGGGGACAAGAATGCGCGCCTACGCCATCGTCCAGGAAGATGTGCACGATCTGAAAACCTTCGACGAGTACCGCAAGGATGTGGTCGCGACCCTCGAGCCCTTCCACGGCCGCTTCCTGGTGCGCGGCGGCAAGGTGACGACGCTCGAGGGCGACTGGACGCCCGAACGCACCGTGGTGATCGAGTTCCCCTGCCGCGCCGAGGCGGAAGGCTGGTACCACTCGCCGGCCTATCAGAAGATTTTGCCGCTGCGCCTCAAGGCCAGCCGCAGCCATTTCTTCATCTGCGACGGCCCGGCTTAGCCCTGGAAAGATCGATGGCCGGGTCAAGCCCAGCCATGACGGTTGAAGAAAATCTCCGCGCCTCTCTCCCATTCGTCATGCTCGGGCTTGACCCGAGCATCCATCTAGCGCGCTGGCGGGCCGTACAGCAGGCAATTCACGCCATGCGGTGAGTCGGGCGTGCCGATCTCGATGGTCGCTGGAACCTCGCGCGGGCAGCGATCGAAAGCCTTCGGACAACGCGGATGGAAGGGACAGCCCGGCGGCGGGTCCTCCGGGTTGGGCGCATCGCCGGCGAGGATGATCCGCTCGCGCCTTCCTTCCACATTGGGCTGCGGGATCGCCGAGATCAGCGCCTCGGTATAGGGGTGCGCGGCGCGGCGATAGAGATCAGCTGTCTTTGCCATCTCCACCACGCGGCCCAGATACATGACTGCAACCCGGTCGCTGATATGTTCGACCACAGCGAGATCGTGGGAGATGAAGACGTAGGAGAGCTTCAATCGGGCCTTGAGCTCGATCAGCAGGTTCAAAATCTGCGACTGGATCGAAACGTCGAGGGCGGAGACCGGCTCGTCGGCCACGACCAGTTTCGGTTCCAGCGCGATGGCGCGCGCGATGCCGATACGCTGGCGCTGGCCGCCGGAGAATTCATGGGGATAGCGCTTCGCCGCATCGCTTTCGAGACCGACGATCTCCAGCAGCTCCATCACCTTCTTGCGCCGTGACGCGCCGTTGCCGATGCGGTGGATTAGAAGAGGCTCGGCAATGCTGTCGCCCACGGTGAAACGCGGATCGAGGGAAGCGTAAGGATCCTGGAAGATCGGCTGCATGTGGCGGCGCAGCTGCCGCAGGCTGCCGCCGGAAACCGTGGCGAGGTCGCGGCCCTCGAAGCTGACGCTTCCCGCCGTCGGTTCGTGCAGGCCAAGAATCAGCCGGCCCAATGTCGATTTACCCGACCCGGATTCGCCGACGATGCCGAGGGTTTCGCCGGGCCGCACGGTGAGGCTTACATCATCGACAGCACGCAGCATCTTGCCGTCCTTGGCGCGGAAATCCTTGCTCACGCCGTTCACTTCCACCAATGCAGTCACGGCACCGGATTCCAGCAGGCGGCAATATGGGAGTCGCCGGCCGCCGTCAGCGCCGGCCGCTCCACGTGGCAGTGCTGCTGCACGCGCGGACAGCGCTCGGCAAAGCTGCAGCCAACCCCGCGCTTGCCCGGCGGCGGCACGGTGCCGGGAATGCTGGGAAGCTTCCCGCCCTTTGGCGTGAGACGCGGCATCGCGGCCAGCAGCCCCGCCGTATAGGGATGGCGCGGATGCCTGAAGAGTTCCTTGGCCGGCGCCTGTTCGACGATGCGCCCCGCATACATGACAGCGACCTCGTCGCACATCTCGGCCACCACGCCGAGATCGTGGGTGATCAGCAGCAGGGCCATGCCCATTTCGCGTTTGAGCCGGCGCAGGAGATCGAGGATCTGGGCCTGGACCGTGACGTCGAGTGCCGTTGTCGGCTCATCGGCGATCAGAAGCTGCGGCCGGCAGATGAGCGCAATGGCGATCATCACCCGCTGGCGCAAGCCGCCCGAAAGCTGATGGGGATATTGCGCCAGCCGTCGCTCCGGCGCGCCGACGCCGACATGGCGCAGCATGTCGAGGGCCTGGCTGCGCGCCGCGGCCTGCCCCACGCCACGATGCAGGCGCAGCACTTCCTCGATCTGATAGCCGATGGACAGCACGGGATTGAGGCTCGTCATCGGCTCCTGAAAAACCATGCCGATGCGGTTTCCCCGGATGCGGCGCATGGCGGCGGGCGGCAATGCGAGAACGTCGGCACCCTCGAAGATGATCTGTCCGGCGAAGGCACGCGACGGCGGGCTTGGCAACAGGCGCATGATGGACATTGCGGTGACGCTCTTGCCGCAGCCGGATTCGCCCACCAGGCCGACGGTCTCGCCGGCACCGACGCGAAAGCTCACATCCTCGACGACGCGCCGTTCGCCCTGCTCGGTATCGAAGGCAACGCTGAGACCCTCGACCGCCAGCAGGGAATCCGCCGGCATCCATCCATTATCCGGCATCGACTGGAGACCCGTGTTCGGGTGACCGCCCGTCCTTTACTCGAAAACCACGCGGGGAAAATAGAAGGAGACGACCCAGTTCGGGATGTCGACGATTTCGCTGATGCGCAGATCGCCCGCTACGCTGCACAGCATGTAGGCCTCCACGGCCGAAATCTTGTGGCGGAAGGTCAGCAGATCGATCATGCCGGCGACGGCATCCTTGGCACCCTGCATCAGATCGGGGCCGATGCCGGTGGTGACGTCATAGCCCTTGGCATCGGCGCGGTGATATTCCGCGCCACGCACGCGATAGCGCGGGAATTTGATCCTGGCCTTTTTCACCAGCTCGAACTTGGCTGCGACATTCATCTGGCTTTCGATGGCCGTGCCGCAGACCTCGCCGTCGCCCTGGGCTGCGTGGGTATCGCCGACGGAGAACAGGCCGCCGGCCACTTCCACCGGCAAATAGAGCTCGGTTCCCGCCGTCATGTCGCGGATATCCATGTTCCCGCCCATGCGCCGTGGCGGCACGATGGAGTGCTGGCCCGGCTCCGCCGGTGCCAGACCGATGGTGCCGCAGAAGGGCTTCAGCGGCACACGTCCGCCGGGGCCGAAGGCCGCGGGCGCGAGGCTCGCCGTGTTGTATTTCCAGATATGGAGGGCGGGCTCCTTGAACTGGTCGGCCAGCAGGCCGAAGCCCGGGATGTTGGCGGTCCGGCCCCAGCCGCTTGGGGTGAAATCCAGCAGCGTCACCTTGATTGCATCGCCCGGCATGGCGCCGTCGACATAGACCGGCCCGCAGACCGGATTGACCTTGCCGAAATCGAGCCGGGGAATATCGGCGACGGTAGATTTTGCCGTGATCTGGCCGCCGGAAGAATCTGTCGTCTTGAACTCGATGGATTCGCCGGGCGCGATGGAGAGCACCGGCTGGTTGGCGTTGTTCCAGCCGAGATGGAACTGATGGATGGTATGGTTGCAGCTCGTGGCCATGCTGGTCAGCTCCCCTCGCAAAAGTTAGCCGGCACCTGAAAAATCGGCGCCGGAATGAACCGCGGCCGGACGAGCGTTTGTCCGGCCGCGGCGATCATCGACTCTTCGGGCGGCCGGTGTCTATCCCGGCGGCCTTGTCGCCAAGGCCCTATTGGGCATCCTTGGCGTAGATGTATTCGTAGTTCACCGGAATGTGGATCGGCTCGATGAACAGGCTCGGATCGCCCATGAGTCGCGCCGCGTGCATCGTGTAGCGCTGCTCATTCATAACCGGAACCCAGGGCGCATCCTTCATCACGCCATTGAAGATCTCCTTCCAGGCATCGGCGCGAGCGGCCTGCTGGTTGACGGCAACCATGGAATCGGCCTTGTCCGCCGCCTTGTCGAGATCGGGGTTGCAGTACCAGGGCCAGTTCCAGCCGCCCTTCACCGCGCCCGCGCAGCCGAGGATCACGGTGTAGAAGTCGGAGGGATCTGGAAAGTCGGCGATCCACGCCATGCCGCCCGACCAGATCATCGGGGCCTGGCCTTCCGTGCCGCCGGCCTCGATCACGGCTGCACCCGCCAGGCTCTTGATATCGGCCTTGATGCCGATGCCGGCGAGATCCTGCTGGATAGCCTGGGCGATACGCGGCTGCGGATCGATATCGGTGGAATAAAGCGTGGTGGAGAAGCCGTCAGGGAATCCAGCTTCGGCCAACAGCGCCTTGGCCTTGGCGGGGTCATAGGGATAACCCTGATGGGCCGTGTCATAGCCCGGCAGTGAGGGCGGCAAGACCTGGTTTGCCACCTTGGCGCGGCCATTGATGATCTGGATGACGCGATCCTTGTTGATCGCCATGTTCACCGCCTGGCGCACCTTCAGATTGTCGAAGGGCTTCACCTTCACATTCATGGTGATGTAGTCGGTGTTCATCTGCGCACCGGCAACCCAGAGATCCTTGTTCGCCGGATCTTGCGTCACCTGCAGGAACTGCGCCGGCGGGATGCCATCGCCCAGCAGGTCGACTTCACCCTTCTTGAGCCGCAGCAAGGCCACCGTCGGGTCCTGGCCGAACTCGAAGGTGATCTTGTTGAGATAGGGCACGCCCTGGATGTGGTAATCCTGGTTGCGCTCCAGCACGAGCTTCTGGCCCGGCTGCCATTCAACGAACTTGAAGGCGCCGGCGCCCATTGGATGGTGGCCGAAATCGGCGCCGTACTTCTCCACCTCTTCCTTCGGCACGACGAAGGCGAAGTTGATCGCCATGATGTGCAGGAAGGTGGCGTCGGGCCGCGTCAGCGTGAACACGACGGTGCTGTCGTCGGGCGTTGCGAGACCCGAAAGCGACGTGGTCTTGCCGCCGGCCACGTCATCATAGCCCTTGATGGTGCCGAAATAGCCAGCACCGGGGCATTGCGTCTTTGGATTGACCGCGCGTTCGATGGAGTACTTCACATCGGCGGAGGTCAGGGCCCGCCCGTTGTGGAATTTCAGGCCCGAGCGCAGCTTGAAGGTATAGGTCATCCCGTCATCGGAGATGGTGTAGCTCTCGGCGAGATCGGGGGTTAGCTCGGTCGTGCCGGGCTTGTAGTCCATTAACCCGCTGAAGATGCTCTTGATGATCGACCAGTTGTTCCAGTCATAGCCGATGGCCGGATCGAGGGTGGCGAGGTCGTCCTTGAAGGTCACCACCGCCTCGCCGCCCTGTTTGGGCTGATCGGCGAAGACGCTCGTTGCCGACAGCAGGATGCCCACCACGAGCACCCCCGCCACCAATCCAAGCGCGCGTATCGGATGTTTCAGTCTGGGCATGGCTTTTTCCTCCCGGAACATGTGTTAGCAATTTGTTGTTGGCCGCATATCAGCGCAATCTCACCCGCGGGTCAATCAATGGCGTCACCAGATCGGCCAGCAGATTGCCGATGACGATGGCGATGGCGGCAACCAGGGTGACGCCCATGATGATGGGCGAATCCACCCGCACGATGCCCTGCCAGGCGAGCTGGCCGATGCCAGGCCAGCCATAGACCGTCTCAACCACCACCGCGCCGCCCATGAAGGTGCCGATATCGAGGCCGACCATGGCGACCGCCGGCAGAATGGCGTTACGCAAGGCGTGGATCAGCACTACCTTGCGCTCGCCCAGCCCCTTGGCGCGGGCCGTGCGGATATAGTCCTGGCGCATCACCTCCAGAAGGTTGGAGCGCAGGACCCGGGCATACCAGCCGCCGCCGCCGATCCCCAAGGTCAACGCCGGCAGGATCAAATGGCTGATCCCGCCGTAGCCGCTCAAGGGGAACCAGCCGATCACATAGGCGAAGACGTAGAGCAGGATCAACCCGACGACGAATTGCGGCGCCGACACGCCGGCGAAGGCAGCAATCATGATGCCACGGTCGATCTTGCCGCGCCGTGCCGCCGCGAGGATGCCAAGCGGAATGCCGATGAGGAGCTCGAAGAAAATCGCCCCCAGCATCAGCAGCAAGGTGGCGGGAAGCCGGCTCATCACCAGCTCGGCTACCTCGGATTTCTGGATATAGGAGCGGCCGAGATTGCCCTGCAGCAACTGGCCGAGATAGCGCAAGTACTGCTCATGCAGCGGCAGATCGAGCCCCATCTCATGGCGGATGGAAGCAACCGTCTCTGGCGTGGCGTTATGGCCTGCGACTTGGCGCACCGGATCGGCGGGGAAGATGTAGATCAGCATAAAGGTGATTGTAACCACGCCCAGCAGGATCAGCACCGAAGCGGCAACACGGCGTGCCAGATATTTGGCGAGCGGCTTCACTGGCCCCTTCCCCTGGCTGTCGGATCGAAGGCATCGCGTAGCGCATCGCCCACGATGTTGCAGGAAAGCGCCAGCAGCAGGATTGCGATGCCGGGAAAGAACACGAGCCAGGGTGCACTCAGGAAATAGGACTGGCTTTCATTGATGATATTGCCCCAGGAGGGTGTCGGCGGCCGTACGCCGATGCCAAGAAACGACAGCGCGGCCTCGAACAGCACGGTGGTTGCCACGCCCAGCGTGCTCCAAACCACCAGGATCGGCATCAGATGCGGCAGGATGTGGCGCAACACGATGCGCGGCCAGTGGGCGCCGAGGGCGCGCGTTGCTTCGATGTAGTCGCGCGCGGCCAACGAGGTCGTCTCGGTATAGACGATGCGCGCGACTTGCACCCAGTTCACCATGGCGATCACCAGGGCCACGATCCAGAGGCTGGGTTCGAAGATCGCCGCCAGCGCGATCGCCAGCAGTAAGGCAGGAAACGCCATCATCAGATCGGTAAAGCGCATCAGCAGGAAGCCAACCGGGCCCTGCAGATAGCCCGCCGTGATACCGACGAAAGCGCCCAGGGCGACGGCCACGAGGTTGGCGGCAATGCCGATCTCAAGTGAAGCGCGCGCGCCAAAGATGAGCCGCGAGAGCAGATCACGGCCCAGAAGATCCGTACCCAACAGGTATTTGGAATTCGGCGGCAGCGGCGCCCCTTGCAGCGTCAGCCCGTCGAAGAACTGCGCCGCAGGATCAAAGGGCGCCAGCCAGGGCGCGAAGGTCGCCATCGCGATCAGGAGGACCAGGATCACGAGCGCGCCAACGGCGACGGGACTGCGGCGAAAACGTTTCCAGGCTTCGGCCATACGAGGGTCTTCGTCGAATTTTTGTTCCGGCGTCTGATCGCCTCAAGCCGCTTCAGCTTGAGGCGTGAGTCAGCCGCCGCTCTTGGGGCCGCGCGGATGTTAATGCCGCGCCGCGTGCTCGGCCACTACACGTCAGCGCGAGGTGAGACCGGTTTCGCAACTCACGCTTCCTCGCCCCAAACTCGCTCTTCCACCCGGCCCAATCATCTGTATAATCCTGACCAGGCGTTCAAGAATCGAGTCCATGTCCGGCAACAGCCGGTCCGCTTCCTCCCGTTGGACCGGGCCGTGACATGGGAACGCGCGACTCTCCCACTAAGCGCTAGGTAGGCGGGGACTTTCAGGGCGGGACAATTTGTCCCGCCCTGTTATTATCTCACCCCCCTTTGCTCGCGGCGTTTCAACCGTTAACCTTTGTCCTGCGGGGGGCCGGAGAGCGGCGGGTTTGACCAAGCGGGCCATCGGCGCGAAGCGCCGTCTGAACGAAACACGGATTCTGGAAGCAGCGGAGCGGATTTTTGCTGAGCGCGGCTACAGCGCTGCCAGCACGGCGGCGATTGCCGCCTTCGCGGGCCTGCCAAAGGCGAACCTGCACTACTACTTCCGCACCAAGCAGGCGCTCTATCGCCAGGTGCTGGAAAACATCATCGCCCAATGGGTGGAGACCAGCGACCCCATCCGCCCGGAAGCCGATCCGAAAGTGGCGCTGTCGACCTATATCGCCGGAAAGATCGATTATTCGCGGCAGCACCCCCATGCCTCCAAAGTTTTCGCCAGCGAAGTCCTCCATGGCGCGCCCACCATCATTGAGCGTCTCGGCGGGGATCTGAAGGTCTGGCTCGACGGCAAATGCCAGGTGGTGGAGGGCTGGATCGCCGCCGGCAAGATCCGCCCCGTCGATCCGCGGCACTTGTTCTTCGTCATCTGGGCGGCAACCCAGACCTATGCCGATTTCGATGTGCAGGCAGCAACCCTGCTCGGCCAGCGCAAGCTGCGCCCCGCCGACTACCAGGCCGCGCGCGAGCTGGTGACGGCGATGGTACTGGCGGCCTGCGGTCTGGCATAAAGGGGCGTGAGCTCAGGAATCCAGGCCGAGACGATCGAGACCGTGGAGATGCACACCGGCGGCGAGCCGGTGCGCATCGTGATCGCCGGCTATCCGGAGATTCCCGGCGCCACCATCCTCGCCAAGCCCCGCCACGCCCGCGAGCATCACCACCGCCAACGCCAGCCCTTGATTTTCCAACCGGCGCGTCCTTTTGATTTGTAATG
>CAZQLF010000042.1:0-4960 GCA_964594035.1 uncultured Rhodospirillaceae bacterium
GGTACCCTGGCCCGTCTTCTGCACATCGTCGAGCGTGCCGGCCTGGGCCGGGCTAGCCGCCGCGGCGATGCCGAGCGCCGTGCCAAGAGCCAATAATCTCAAGGTTTTCATGCTGAACCTTCCCTGTCTGAGTTGGGGTTTTCGATTGAATCCGGCCAGCAAAGCTTCCCCCCGCTGCCGGCAACGATGACTTTCCTTTACACGCAATTCCTGGCTGCTACAAGGCTCGCAGCCTCGCCGAGAAAGTAAAAACTTTGGGAAGCAATAATGGGTCGCAGGATTCGACAATGACTCGCTCGCAGAACGTAAAATGGGGCCAAAGTGGCCCCGGTTCCGCCCCATGAAGAGGTACCGATGAGCGATCCTGTATCCGGGCTTTTCGATGCCCTCGCCTGGAACGGCGACGGGCTGATCCCGGCCATCGCCCAGCAGCATGACAGCGGCGAAGTGCTGATGCTGGCCTGGATGAACCGCGAGGCGCTGGCCGAGACCATGGCCACGCGGCATGTCTGCTACTGGTCGCGCTCGCGATCGCGCCTGTGGCGCAAAGGGGAAATCTCCGGGCAGATACAACGCCTGGTCGAACTGCGCGTCGATTGCGATGGCGATGCCCTGCTGCTGCGGGTCGACCAGACGGGCGTTGCCTGCCACACGGGACGGCGGCGCTGCTTCTTCAACCGCGTTGAAGAGGGCCGCATCGTCGCGGTCGATCCCGTTCTTGCCGACCCCGGCCAGCTCTATGCCGCCCAACGGGGCGAGCGGGCCCCATCGTCCGAGCATGATTGAGCTGGAGCGCTATATCTGCCAGACTACAACGTGGCTCAATTCGCCCTCGCGGCACCCACTCATCGGGAGAACTATCCATGCGTCGTTTGCTAGCCCTTGCCCTCGTTTTGGGCTTCATCGTTCACGCTTCCCTGGCCTATGCGGCAGACACCATTGTGTTCGCCGCCGCCAGCACGAAAAACGTCGTCGGCGACATCATCAAGATGTACGAAAAAGCCCATCCGGGGGGCCATATCGTGGCGTCGTTCGGCTCGTCCAGCGATCTCGCCAAGCAGATCGAGAATGGCGCGCCGGCCGGAATCTTCATCTCCGCCGACGTGAAGTCGATGGATTATGTCGCCAAGCTGAAGCTGATCGACAATGACACCCGGCGTAATCTGCTGGGTAACGAACTGGTGCTGATCGCGCCTGTCGACAGCACCTCGCCCACCTCGCTGGACAATCTCGCTGGCCAGTTGAATGGCGCCAAGCTCGCCATGGGTGATCCAGACAGCGTGCCGGCCGGCCGCTATGGCAAAGCCGCCCTCGATAAGATGAAGCAATGGGACGCCCTTCAGGGCGACATCGTGCGCGCCAAGGATGTGCGCGCCGCCATGGCCTTCGTCGAGCGTGGCGAGGCCGGTGCCGGCATCGTCTACGCGACCGATGCCATGGTCAGCAAGAAGGTGCGCATCGCGGCGACATTTCCTGCCTCATCCCATCCGCCGATCGTTTATCCTGTTGCCCTGATCGCCGGGCATGATGACGACGCTGCCCGCGCGTTCTTTGCCTATCTGCAGGGACCCGAGTCTGCCAATGTCTTCCTTTCTGCTGGCTTTTCGGTAATCGGTGGAGTTCCAACTAACTGATGCGGAATGGGAGGCTATCCGTCTTAGCCTCCAGGTCGCGATTGCCGGCGTCGCCGGCAGCCTTCCCTTTGGCATCGCCATTGCCTGGCTGCTGGCGCGCTGCAACTTTCCCGGAAAGTCCCTGGTCGATGGTATCGTCCACGTACCGCTGGTCGTTCCGCCGGTGGTGGTGGGCTATGGCCTTCTCGTGCTTCTCGGCCGGCGCGGGGTGATCGGCGCCTGGCTTTACGAGCATTTCGACATCACGCTGATCTTCACCTGGAAGGGTGCGGCCATAGCCAGCGCCGTCATGGGCTTTCCGCTGCTGGTGCGTGCCACGCGGCTCTCGCTCGAAGCCGTCGATCGCAAACTGGAGGCCGCCGCCCGCACACTCGGCGCTGGCCCCCTCGATGTCTTCGCCAATGTGACAATGCCGCTCGCCCTTCCCGGCCTGCTCGCCGGCATCGTGCTGGCCTTTGCGCGCGGGCTCGGCGAGTTCGGCGCCACCATCATTTTCGTGGGCAACATTCCGGGCGAGACGCGCACGATTCCCATTGCGATCTACACACTGACCCAGGATCCGGAGGGCGATCTTGCGGCGCTGCGCCTTTCGATCATCTCGGTGATCCTGGCGCTGATTGCCCTGATGCTCTCGGAGATTCTGGCGCGGCGCATCGACAAGCGGATCAGGGGTTGATTCTCTTGCTCTCTTTCTCTGCCGAAAAACAACTAGGAACTTTCCGCTTCAGCGCGGCCTTCGAGGCGCCCGATCGGGGCCTGCTCGCACTGTTCGGCCGTTCGGGCGCAGGCAAGACGACCTTGATCAATCTTCTGGCGGGCCTGGCGAAGCCGGATATCGGCCGCATTGTGCTGGACGATCTCACCCTCTTCGATTCCGCCAGTGGTATCGACCTGCGGCCGGAACGCCGGCGCATCGGCTATGTCTTTCAGGAAGGCCGGCTGTTCCCTCATATGGATGTGCGCACCAACCTTCTCTTCGGCCGCCGGCGCGCAGCAGCGCAAGAAGGTGCCGTGCCGCTCGAGGAGATCGTCGCCCTGCTCGGCATCGGCCATCTGCTGCGCCGGCGGCCCGGAAGTCTTTCGGGCGGCGAGAAGCAGCGTGTTGCCATCGGCCGCGCGCTGCTCGCCAATCCCCGGCTGCTGCTGCTGGATGAACCGCTCGCCGCCCTCGACAACGAGCGCAAGGCGGAAATCCTGCCCTACATCGAGCGGCTGCGCGACGAGATCAATTTGCCGATCGTCTATGTCAGCCACGACCCCGCCGAGATCCTTCGCCTCGCCGATCAGGTGTTGCTGATGGAACAAGGCGGGATCCTTGCCGCTGGCCCCGTTGCCGAGGTCTTCAGCCGGCCGGAACTGCAGCGGCTGGTCGGCGCAGGGGAGTCGGGCGCGGTCGTGACCGCGCGGCTGGAATCCCATGATGAGGTGGATGGCCTCAGTCACCTGAAGTTTGCCGGCCAGCGCCTCACAGTTCCGCGTCTTGGCGCAGCACCGGGCAGCGAACTGCGCCTGCGCATCCGTGCCCGCGACGTGTCGCTCGCCCTTGCGCGGCCCCGGCAGCTCAGTATCCAGAACGTGTTGCCTGCGCGCATCATCAGCATCCAGCCGGTCGACGATGCGCATGTCGATATCGAACTCGATGCCGGCGCATTGCTGCGGGCGCGGGTGACGAACCGCGCGGTCCGCGATTTGTCACTTGCCGTCGGCCTGCCTGTCTTTGCCCTGATAAAGGCGGTCAGTGTCGATCGTCAGAGCGTGGTGGCCCGCACGCCACATCCTGCATCGCGCGCTGGCGCTTAACCCGCCCTGCCCGACGCTGCTATACTTCGCCTGGGGATTCTTGGGGGTATCTGCCGGCGATTCGTTTTCGCCGGCCGTCGAGCGGAATCCCGGATGGCCGACAAGGCAAGCCTACTGATGCAGGATTTCGGCAGGTCGAAGCCCCGGCTCGACATCCTGCAGACCATGCATCATGCGGCACGCGTAAAGGACAAGCCCTATAGCGCGCAGGTCCGCGAGATTTTTCGCCTTGGTCTTGGCGACGGCAAGATCACGCCGCATGACTACTTCTACTATCGCCTCTACGACGACTCGCTTTACTCCGAGGACGAAAAGAAGCGCTTCTTAAGCGAAAGCGTCAGTCCGCGCATGCTGCTGAAATGCTGCAACGTGCATTGGTGGGCGGCGTCGGACGACAAGTTTCTCGCCGCGGCGATCCTTACCGGCTACGGCGTTGCCGTTCCGCAAACCCAGGCCGTCTTCAGCACGTCCGGACGCAATTTCAAGCCGGCGGAGAGGCTTTCCTCGCTCGACGAGCTGGCTTCGTTCCTGAGCAATCGCGCGCACTTCCCGCTTTTTGCCAAGCCGATGACTGGCGTGGGGAGTTTTGGCGCCTGCTGCTTCACCGGCTTTGCCGATGGCCGCCTGGAGATGCTTGACGGCAACAGCCTCGCGCTCGATGTCTTCGGCCGGCAGATGGGCAGCGACCAGGCCTATCTGTTCCAGAGCGTGCTGGAGCCCCACCCGGCGCTGCGCGGCATCACCGCTGGTACCCCCACGGTGCGCACCATCCTGATCCTCGATGATGGCCGGCCGGAGATCCTGCACTCGATCTGGAAGATTCCCGCGGCGGGTAATGCCGCCGACAATTTCTGGCGGCCGGGCAATCTGCTGGCCGAGGTGGACATGGCGAGCGGCACGGTGCGCCGCGTCATCCGCGGCTTCGGCCTCCAATTCGAGGAACTGACGGCCCATCCGGACAGCGGCCGCACCCTGCGCGGCCTGGTACTGCCGGATTGGGAGAAGGTGATCGCTCTCAGCCTTGACTGCGCCGCGATTTTCACCGGGCTCGGCTTTCAATCCTTCGATATCGCGCTGACGCCGGCTGGCCCGGTCGTCGTGGAGGTCAACAACGGCTCGGCCTTCAACCTGTCGCAGCTTGTGACCGGGCGCGGTTTCCTGACCGACCGCTTCGCCGAATTCCTGCGCCGCAACCGCTATCGGCTGAGGCTGAAGACCGCGTAGACGCCCGAGCTCAGGTCAGATCGCCCAGCGCCTGCGTCAGCTCCGCAACACCGAAGGGTTTGCGCAGCGTGCCGCGCACGTCCAGCGCGTAGTTGCAGGCGGGGGGCTTGGTCTTGGGCGAGCCGGGCGGCGCGACCAGCACCTGGACGAAAGCGGGCAGGGCGATGGCCTTGACTGCGGCCCGGGTGACCTCGTCGTCGGCCTCCAGCACGATCAGCGCCTGCAGGCGGTCGCGGGGGTAGTCGAGAGCCGAGAGGTTCTCGACCAGCTGCCGCCAGTGGTGTGGCCCGCCGATTCTGTAC
>CAZQLF010000042.1:4970-11533 GCA_964594035.1 uncultured Rhodospirillaceae bacterium
TTTGCGCAGCGTGCCGCGCACGTCCAGCGCGTAGTTGCTTCCCAGCCTTCGGCTGCTGTTCAGAAGTTCCGGATGATACCCGGTCATGATCATCAGCTGGGCGGCGCAGTGGCGCTCGGCGAGGTGGGCCAACAGGGCGACGCCATCGACCTGGGGCATCATCAGGTCGAACAGGATCGCAGAGGGCCGGAAGGAGTCGTAGGTCGCCTTGAACTGCTCATGGGTGATGGCGGTCATCACCTCATAGCCTTCGGCCTCGGCAACGCGTCGGACGAAATCGCAGATGGCCTGCTCGTCATCGATCACGAGCAGACGCCTCTTCTCCCTGCCCTTCTGCATCGCAGGCATCGCTGTCACGGCATGCGCTCCGCTATGGGATAAATTGAGGTCGTTCGAAATTTTCTTAATGCGCCGCCACCGGCCGCAGCGCCGTCACCTGGCCGCGCTCGGGCATGGTGCTGGTCATCGACTTGGAGCCGGCATAGAGGTTGGACAGAGCCTCCTGCACCAGATCCTCCGTCACTTCCGGCACCCTGCCCTCGAACTGGCAGGCATTGAGGATTTGGGAGGCGATGAATCCAGGCTGATAACAGGCGAGTGTCATGCCGCGGCGGGCCTGTAACTCCTCCACCAGCCAGCCCAGCATCGTGTCGGTGATCTCGAGATTGTGGGGTGCCAGGATCTGGCGGAAGATTTTCTTGTAATCCTCCGCTGGCGGGGGCGTGAGCTCCAGCTTGTAGGGAATGCGTCGCAGGAAGGCTGGGTCCATCAGGTCGTTGGGCGTCATGTTGGTCGAGAAGATGACCAGTTCGTCGAACGGCATCTGCACCATCGCGCCGGTGTGCAGCTTCAGATAGTCGATGCGCTCTTCGAGCGGCACGATCCACCGATTCAGCAGGTCGGCCGGCCGCACGAACTGGCGCCCGAAGTCGTCGATCACGAAGGTGCCGCCCAGCGCCTTGATGTGTAGCGGCGCCTCGTAGAACCTCGTCGTATCGCTGTAGCGCAAATCCAGCATGTCCAGTGTCAGTTCGCCGCCGACGATGATGATCGGGCGGCGGCACGGGACCCAGCGGCGGTCGAAATCGGCGCTGCGGATCTCGATCTGCTCGCGTCCGGTCGGTATCGGCCGGCGGATCTCCTCATGCACGCTGGGATCGAACACGGTGATGATCTGGCCGTCGACCTCGATGCAATACGGGATGTAGATGATGTCGGTGAAGATCCGGCCGATCTTCTCGGCGATCGTGCTCTTGCCGTTGCCGGGCGGACCATAGAGCAGGATCGAGCGGCCGGAATTGATGGCGGGGCCGATGCGGCTGACGAAGGACTGGCCGATCACCAGGTCGGCGAAGGAGCGGTTGATGCGTTCGCGGTTGATGCGCTCATTGGCGATGGTCTGGCGCTTCACCTGGGTGATGTAGGCTTCGATCGGAACGGGCGCCGAACCGACATACTTGTTTTGGGTGGTCGCCTCGGTGGCAGCACCGCGGCCCAGTTCCGTCAGGGCATAGGTCAAGACCGGCAGGCTGCCGCCCATGCCGTCGGCGCCAACGATCTTCATCAGGCGCTGATGGACGGCTTCCTGGGCCAGGGTCTGCACGAGGTTGCTTGGCAGCTTGAGAATGTCGACAAGCTTGGGAACCGTGTCGACGCCGCCTGACTGCACGGCTTTCAACATCAGGTTCACAAGTGCGCGGGTGGAGAGCCCCGTGTCGGCGAGAGAACTGGGTGTGGGCGGCGGAGTCATCTGGAGCAGCGCGTTGAGCTGTTCCAGGCTGACCAGCCGCAGGGCCAGGAGGTTGTCGGAAAGTTGGCCGCCCCATTTCTGGCGGCGCTCGGCAGCGCGCTTCAGATCGGCCGGATCGACAATTCCGTTGGCTACGAGGAGTTCTTCAAGCCGCATCGGTTGATCCCTTTTTTCAACTTTTGCATTAGGTATTTGTCATAAGTATATAATATTATTGCGAAAACTGTCAATCGCCCAAAAAAGCCACCGTGTATGATGGGCTTGTTTGGTTAAAAAAATCTTTCTGTATCAAGGGGTCTGATGCCGTTTCTGGCGTTACAACGAAGCTTTTTGTGATGCTGCGGATCGCGCTAACCTCCGATCTGGGTGATATGATTGGGGAAGTCGCACCGCCGCCGCGCCTGTCCTGGTAAAACACGTTCCGCTGGTGGCGGCGGTTTACTTCGTGAGCGAAATATCTTATTGTTCAAACCATTAGTAGGTAAGAACGGGACCGAGAGCTGGGCTGCGCCTCGCGGCAGGAGACAAAATGCGCAGACTTATTCGCGATTTTGGCTGTGACCAAAAAGGGATAACGATGGTCGAGTATGCCCTTCTTGTGTCCCTGATCACGATCCTTCTCATCGCTTCCCTGCAGGGCATGGGAAGTCAATTGAAGTCGTTTTTCACCTCGGTGAATAACTCGCTCGCAAACGCGTAGCGGGCGCCGTTATGGCTTGGCAGTACGCCCGCTTGCCGCGACCGTACCAGTCAGCTTTCGCCAAACACTCCTGAAGGGCTGCCAGTAGAGATCGCCTAGCGTGGTGAAGCGGCTGCTCTCCCCGCCTGCCAGGCCCAGCTCGAACGTTTCCTTTTCATCCGGCATGTAGAAGGTGCCGGCGAGCTTGTCCCAGAAATTGAACATCTGGGCGATGTTCCTGTCGGCGTGGCGCTTCTCGCTGCTGTGGTGAATCATGTGCATGGCCGGGCTGCTGATGTGGCGCGCGATCCAGCGCGGATACATGAGCCAGAGATGCGAGTGACGCAGCGGAACACCTGCCAGGTAGAACACGAACAACCCGATATTGAGTCCGCTCACGGTGAACACCGGCACTGGCTGGGCGTAGAGGAACGAGAAGACGCCCGCCGTGAATCCGGGCAAGGCCGCGGCCATGGTGAAATTCAGTACCTGGTCGACGGGGTGCATGCGCAGCACCGTCACCGGCGTCATCACCACGGCGGAATGATGCGTCTTGTGGAATTCCCACAGCACGGGAACCTTGTGCTGCAGGTAGTGGGCGATGAACAGTGCCGCATCGATCGCCAGCAGATCGGCGACTGTATAGGCGGCCACGGCTGTCCAGTTCACGCTCCACCCAAGCCCGGACAGGCCCGTCATGGTCGCGAGCCCCGCCTTCGTTGCGTGGGCTGCCGTCAGGGTCGACAGGCTGAAATAGGGAAAGAAGACCGCGATCAGCAGAAAGCCGTTCACCAGCCAGATCTTGTAGTCGGCGATGGCCGAGCGATGGGCGACGACATCGCGCGGCGCCAGGAAAGCGAGTGCCCCGCGCAGCGATGGCGCCTTCGTTGTACGCAAATAGACGAAGACAGCGATGAGGGCGGCAGAGACGAGATAGAGCCAATAGATCTTCGAGGACGAGCTCCAGGCCAGATCGAAGACTGGCGAAAGGATGCCGCCAAGCAGATTCGTCCCGAAATCCAATTCCTCGCTCCCGGCCCGTTCGGCGCGCCATGGACGCGCCTTTCGCTGGCACAAGTAGCACTCGAAGTCCCGTTGTTCAATTGTAGCACTTAATGCCGCACCCGTTTCTCGGGTATATCAACGACGGGAAATGCTCCGGGCAATCAGGCCACTAGCATGTCCGCTGGACCTCGTTAAGGAAACCGACCGGCAGATGTTCGCTGCCAAGCTCGCCAAGGCCGATTGGCTGGATAGCGCGCGCCTCAGGGCTTATCCGCGCGTCTTTCTGGCCGTCTATGCCGTCCTGATCGTCGGGTTGGTCCTCGTCAGCCCGCATTTTATCGATCCTGGCGGCAAGCCCGTCGGAACGGACTTCATCAGTTTCTGGTCGGCCGGAAAATTGGCGCTGAACGGGGAAGCAGCCGCGGCGTATGACTATGCGCGGCATTACGAGGTAGAGCGCGCGGCACTGCCCTGGCCAGCGGGCCACGAGGTGCCCTACTTCGCCTTCGCCTACCCGCCTCTGTTCCTGATGATCGCGGCAGCGTTGGCGCTCCTGCCCTACGGACTCTCGCTTGCGCTGTGGCTTGCTTCGACCTTGCTGGCCTATCTGGCAACCATCCACGCGATCCTGCCCGACCGGCGCGTGCTGGCACCGGCGCTCGCGTTTCCCGCTGTCATTCTCGAGCTGGGCCACGGACAGAACGCCTTTCTGACGTGCGCATTGCTCGGCGGCGGCCTTCTGCTGCTGCAACGCTGGCCCATGACCGCGGGCATGCTTTTTGGCCTGCTCGCAATCAAGCCGCAATTGGGTCTACTGCTGCCGCTGGCATTGATCGTCGGCCGCGAATGGCGCGCCAGTTTTGCAGCCGTCCTCACGCTTGTAGTGACCGTCGCCATGTCCGTATTGCTGCTGGGGCGCGACAGCTGGCTGGCATTCTTCGCCAGCGCCGGCACATCGCGCAGGCTGCTGCTTGAAGAAGGCGCCGTCGGCTGGGCGAAATTTCAGAGCGTCTTTTCCGGCCTGCGGCTGCTCGGCAGCAGCGTTGCGTTCGCTTACGGAGTTCAGGCTCTCTTCCTCGCAGCAGCAGCCGCAGCCGTGATCTGGGCATGGCGGCGGCCAGCAGAGCCCGGCCTGAAGTATGCCGTGCTGGTTCTGGCCAGTCTCCTGGCCACACCATTCGTCTTGGACTACGACCTCGTCCTTCTGGCGTTGCCCATCGCCTGGCTTGCTGCGTCTGGATTGAGCCGCGGCTTTCTCGACTGGGAGAAGACGGTGCTGTTCGCTGCCTGGCTTCTGCCCTTTCTCTGCCGGCTCCTCGCGGAATGGACCGCGCTTTCGATCACGCCTGCCGTGCTCGGCATTTTCCTGCTGTTGGTGATGCGCCGCATACGCCGTGAATCCGGGCCCGCCGCTCGGATTGCGGCTTAAGCCGTGCTCGTTGGCGCTGGATATGAAGCGGAGGGCCTGCTAAGGCCTGATTGTTGATATAATCGTACCAGCCGAATCGCGAGCCGAGAGGGGTGAATTGGCGGAGTTGGCAACGTCACGCTGGACACCGTCCCTGGCCGAGCATGGGGCAGAGCCTGAAGCCGGGCCGCTCGAGTATTCCCTGATCATTCCGGTATTCAACGAGGAGGGTAATGTCGCCCTCCTCCACGAGAGACTGTCCGCCGCCATCGCCGGATTGGCTTCCCTCGAGATCATCTATGTCGACGATGGCTCCTCCGATGGCAGCTTCGCGGTCCTTTCGGACATTGCCGCCCGCGACAACCGCGTCAAAGTGATTCGCTTCGGCCGGAATTTCGGCAAGACCGCGGCGATGAGCGCCGGCTTCGATGTCAGCCGCGGGCGCATCATCATCAACATGGATGCCGATCTGCAGGACGATCCGGACGAGATCGCCGCCATGCTGGCAAAGCTCCAGGACGGCTTCGACCTCGTCATCGGCTGGCGCCGCGAGCGCAACGACAAAATCGACAAGCGCTGGCCCTCGAAGTTCTTCAACTGGACCGTCACCACCTTCAGCGGCGTCCAGCTCCACGACTTCAATTGCGGCTTCAAGGTCTATCGGCGCGAAGTGCTGCGCGATCAGCCGCTCTATAGCGATCTGCACCGCTTCCTGCCGCTGCTGGCGGCGGGCCGGGGCTTTCGTGTCGGCGAGCTCGCGGTGCGCCACCACCGCCGGCACGCGGGTGTCTCCAAATACGGGATCGGCCGCACGGTGCGCGGCCTGCTGGATTTCGTGACCGTGCTGTTCCTCAACCGCTATCTCACCCGGCCGATGCATTTCTTCGGCTTCTTCGGCCTGCTCAGCATCTTCCTCAGCATGGCCACCGCCGCCTGGGCGCTGGTGTTGAAATTCGCCTTCGACCATAACTTCGTGAATTCGCCCCTGCCCTTGCTCACCGTATTCCTGTTCCTGCTCGGCGTGGTGTTCATCCTGCTGGGTCTGATCGCCGAGATGCTGACCCGGATCTATTTCGAGACGGGCGGGCGGCTGGGTTATCGCGTGCGCGACCGCGTGAATCATTAGGCCGGGCGGAGCGCGATAAGCCATGTGCGGCATTGCCGGCTTTGCCGGAAAGGGTTCGCAGGAAATCCTTGAGGCGATGACCCGGGCCTTGCGGCGCCGCGGACCCGACGATAACGGCGTCTATTGCGACGGGCGGGTGGGCCTCGCCAGCACGCGCCTTGCGGTAATCGATCTCTCCGCCCAGGGCCATCAGCCCATGGCGAACGGCACAGGCGACGTGGTGCTCGCCTATAACGGCGAGATCTACAATTTCCGCGAATTGCGTGCCGGGCTGGAACAGGCAGGTCATGGCGGGTTTCGCGGCCATTCGGATACCGAAGTCCTGCTGCGCTGTTATGAAGCCTATGGCGAGGCAGCCTTCGCCAGGCTGCGCGGCATGTTCGTCATCGCGCTTTACGACCGCCGCCGCGGTCTGCTTTTCCTCGCCCGCGATCATTTGGGCAAGAAGCCGCTCTATTGGGCGAATTTCGCCGGCACCCTCGTCTTCGGATCGGAGATCAAGGCGCTGATGTGCCATCCGGCCTGGCAAAGCCGGCCCAATCCCGAATCGCTCAACTCCTATCTCGTCTACGAAGCGGTGCCCCCCGATCTCGCC
>CAZQLF010000043.1:0-11517 GCA_964594035.1 uncultured Rhodospirillaceae bacterium
GCCAGGTCGTCATCGCGCTGCCCCCCTGCGGCCAGGAGCGCGAGGCCAGCAGCATCGGCAGCAGGATCGCCATCGACCAGACGATGCGATGGCCCAGCACCTCGCCTGCCGGAACATCGGCGACGGCCTTGAAATAGAAGGGGTTGAATCCCCAGCAGAGGAAGGCGACGAGTGCGTAGAGCATACCCGCTCGGGCGCGCGTTCGGCTGGCGCCCGTCATGTCACTGCCGGTTCGCGCATGAAGCGCGGCGCCAAGGTGAAGATCGCAATCGCCGCCCAGATCAGGCCGAAAGTCACGTAATGCGCCGGCCCGAAATGTTCGCCGAAGACGAAGACCGCCAGCAGGAACTGGATGCTGGGTGAAATGAACTGGAAGAACCCGATGACGCTCAGCTTCAACCGCCGTGCAGCACAGGTGAACCAAAGCAGTGGCAGGAAGGTGACCGGCCCTGCCAGCACGAGCAGGATATCGATGTGCGGATCGCTGAAGGTGAAGCTGCGACCAAACAAGGCAAGCCCGACGAGCGCGAAGGGCAGCAGCATGAGCGTCTCGATGAAGAGACCAGGCAGCGCATCGACACGCACGATCTTGCGCAACAGGCCGTAGATTGCAAACGTCACGGCCAGGCCAAGGGCCAACCATGGCACTTCGCCATAGGCTGCTATGAGATTCAGAACGCCGGCGCCGGCAATGACCGCAGCAAGAATCTGAGGACGGCTGAGGCGCTCGCCCAGGAAGAGTCGGCCGAACAGCACATTCACCAGCGGATTGATGTAATAGCCGAGGCTGGATTCCAGGACGCGGCCGACAGCCACAGTGTGGATATAGAGCAGCCAGTTGGCGCCCACGATGATCGATGTGGCGGCCAGGATCATGAAGGTGTGTCTGCCCGTGAGCGCGCGCGCCACCTGTGGCCATTGCCGCGCATAGAGGATCAAGGGCAGCAGGAACAACATCGACCAGACGATGCGATGACCCAGGATCTCCAGGGTCGGAATGCTGCCGACGGCCTTGAAGTAGAACGGGTTCAGGCCCCAGGAGAGGAACGCCGCGAGGGCATAGGCAACGCCGGCTTGCGTTCGGCTATGGTCGGTGGTGGTCATGGCGGTGAATGGAATCGTGCCAACTCGGGCGGGGTGGTCGCAATTTAGCGGCTAAACTGGCCCTGTTCAAAGCCCTCGGAGCGAGCGCAAGCTTGCCTTCTACTCTGGAGATCGAATCATGGCAGCCGAACGCGCGGCCAAAACCATTGTACGCACCACCTGTCCCCGCGACTGCTACGACGCCTGCGGTGTGGCGGTCATCAAGCGCGGTGGCGCCATCACCAAGGTGGTGGGCGATCCCGATCACGCCGTCAGCCGTGGCGCCCTCTGCGGCAAATGCGCGCTCGCCTATAACGGCGCCTGGCGCGATCCCGCCCAGCGCCTGCTGCACCCGCTGAAACGCGTCGGGGCCAAAGGCGAAGGCAAATTCCAGCCGGTCAGTTGGGATCAGGCCGTAACGGACATCGCTGGGCGCCTGACCCGTATCGTTACGGCCAGCGGTCCGGCATCGATCTTTCACACGCACTACACCGGCACGTGTTCGAAGATCGCCGGCAACTTCCCGATGCGCTTCTTCAATCGGCTGGGCGCCAGCGAAGTCGAGCCGGACACGATCTGCAATCTCGCCGGACATGTCGCTTTTGATCTCGTCTTCGGCAGTTCCTATACCGGCTTCGATCCGGCGACCGCGAAGGACTCCGCCTGCATCCTGATCTGGGGCGCGAACCCGTCGGCTTCCGCGCCGCACGCCCATAAGCACTGGCTGCCGGAATCGCCGGCCAAGAAAATCGTCATCGATCCGGTGCGTCATCCGACGGCGGCGGCGGCCGATCTGCATCTGCAGCCCTTCCCGGGTAGCGATGCGGCACTCGCTTTTGCCATGCTGCATGTCATCCGCCGCGATGGCCTGCTTGATCGCGACTATCTGTCGAAGCACGCGCTGGGCTGGGAGGAGGTTGATGCCAAGCTCGACGCCTGCACGCCGGCCTGGGGCGAGCGTGTCACAGGCGTGCCGTCCACCCTGATCGAGCAGGCAGCCCATCTCTATGCCAAGGGACCGTCGCTGCTATGGCTCGGGCAGGGGCTGCAGCGCCAGCCCATGGGCGGCAACGTCTTCCGTGCCTGCGCTTTGCTGCCTGCTGCCACCGGCAATATCGGCAAGCCGGGTGCTGGTTTCTATTACCTCAACGGCGGACGGCGCGGCATCGATGGGGGTTATCTGTCCGGCGCGGCGTTGCGCAAGGCGCCGGCCAGCAACATCAGCCACATGGATTTGGCGAGCACGCTCGAAGACCCGAAGAAGATCCAGGCGCTGTTCTGCTGGAACATCAACATCGCGGCCTCGAACCCGGATCAGCAGCGCCTGCATCGTGCGTTGAAACGCGAGGATCTGCTCACCGTCGTGCTCGATCTCTTCCAGACCGATACCGCCGACTTTGCCGACTATATCCTTCCGGCGGCGAGCTTCCTCGAGTTCGACGACATCGTGACCTCGTATTTCAACCTGACGATCTCGCCCCAGGTGAAAGCGAGCGAACCGATGGGCGAGGCGTTGCCGAACCAGGAAATCTTCCGCCGTCTTGCGCGCGCCATGGGCTTCCACGAGCCTGAGCTCTTCGAAAGCGACAAGTCGATTCTCGATGCCATGTGCCACCAGACCAAAATTCCTGGTGGCTTTGCCGCGCTCAAGACGAGCGGCACCGTCAATCCCTTCCGCGAACCGGTGATGCAGTTCGCTGACGGCAAATTCCCCACCCCCAGCGGCAAGATCGAGATTGCCTCGGCCAAGGCCGAATCCATGGGTCTGCCGCGTGTTCCGCTGCCCCATGTCGATGAGCGGCCGAAGGGCGGGCGTCTGCGCCTGCTGTCGCCCGCTTCCGCCTGGGCGATGAATACGAGCTACGCCAACGATGCCAAGAACCACGACAAGGTCGCCGATGAGGGCGTCGTGCTCCATCCCGACGATGCGGCCGCACTTGGGCTGAACGACGGTGCGCTTGTTCGTCTTTCCAATGAACAGGGCGAGATCGTCATGCCGCTGCATGTGGCAGCGCGCACGCCAAAAGGTGTTGCGGTCGCCGTCAAAGGTGCCTGGCCCAAGCTGTCGCCCCAGCGGCGCAACATCAACGCGCTGCATAAAGCCCACAAGACCGACATGGGCGAAAGCACCTCGGTTCATGGTATTGAAGTCACGGTGACGGCGGCGAGTTAGCCTTCCGTCAGCGTTGTCGATCCGAGGGTTCAGCGTGATGGCATGAACAAGGGCGCCGATGGCGCGCCGGTGACTTCGTCGGCCGCCGCGACCTGGCGCGAGGTGTTGTTTGGCCCTTCGCGCCGCACGGTCTGGACCATCAGTATCGGGGTTGCCATCCAGGCGTTCGGCTGGTTTCTCGTCTCAACCATCATGCCCAGCGTGGTCCTGGCGCTCGGCCGGCCGGAGGAGCTGAGCTGGGGCACCACTGCCTTCCTTGCTCTCTCCGTTCCCGGCAGCGCCAGCGCTGGCTATCTGAAGGGCCGCTACGGTGCGCGGCGCGTGCTGATCGCAGCGGCCTGCCTCGTCATCGCCTCCAACACGCTGGGGCTGCTCTCTCCCAACATGAGCGTGTTCCTGCTGTCGCGCGCGGTGCAGGGCTTGGGCGAAGGGCTGGTTCTGGCGCTGTGCTATATCCTCGTCGGCGATTCCCTGCCGCCGCGCGAAATGAGTCCGGCCTTCGCCATCGTCGCCGTGGTCTGGGCGCTCGCGACCTTGATTGGCCCACAGTTTGCGGGCCTGCTGACCGCGCTGATCTCATGGCGGCTTGCCTTTGCCCCGCTGCTGCTGCTCGCCGGCACATTCCTTTGGCTCGTGGCGAGCGACCGCAAACTGGCGCAGGCGGTACCTGCCGGCGCAGGCAGCCTGCCGATCGAACGCCTCGCCATCATCGGGCTCACCATCGGTGCGGTTTCCTTCGCCGGTGCGACGCGGAATTTCCCCCTGGCCGCGGCACTCATCGTGGCGGGGTTGATCCTGATCAGCCTCTGCTTTCGCCTGGACCGGGGCGGTGCCTCGCGGCTGTTCCCGCGCCAGTTATTGTCGCTTCGCGAGCCCTCGATGCTCGGCGTGTGGATCCTCGGGCTGATGTTCGGTGCAGAGGCCGCGGCCCCGCTTTACATCGCCTATTTCGTGCAGATCGGTCACGGCACATCGGTCTTCTTCGCCGGCCAGTTCTCCGCCGTCACCGCACTCTCCTGGTCGGTGAGCGCGATTTACATCAGCCGCTACCAGCGATCCGTCGGCCGCCCCATGCTGATCGTCGGTCCGGCATTGCTGACCCTGGGCCTTGCCGCGCTTACGGCCTGGCATGGCATGCCGCTTTATCTCGGCGCAGCCTCGCTCATCTGCGTGGGCAGCGGATTCGGCCTCAGCTACACCTTCTTCACCGAATATGTGATCAGCCTGTCGCCCGAGGGTGAGCGTGACGTGACCTCCGGTGCCATTCCCACCTTGGAAAACATCTGCTCGGCGATCGGTACGGCACTTGCCGGCCTGCTGGGCAATCTGGCGGGGTTCGGCGCCACCGGCGCGGCCGATATCCCGGCCCAGGTGCCTCTGATCGTCTTCGGTGTCAGCGCAGTGGTTGCTCTGTTCACTTTCTTCTGCGGGCTGCGCTTCTATCGGCTGGTCTCGCGCTCGGGAACGTAGATTGGTCAGGGCCGTTAAGGCTCCGGAGGAGCAGCAATGAACTCAGCAAGCAAAACGCCGTCCCAGCTGATCGATGCGCGTATCCAGGAACTCGGCGACTGGCGGGGAAAAATGCTCGCCCGGCTGCGCAATCTGATCAAGCAAGCTGATCCGGACGTTATCGAGGAATGGAAATGGCGCGGGGTTCCGGTGTGGTCCGATAACGGGATTATCTGCACCGGAGAAACTTACAAGAACGTCGTAAAGATGACCTTCGCGAAGGGCGCGGCTCTCTGCGATCCTTCGCATCTCTTCAATTCCAGCCTCGAAGGAAACACGCGGCGCGCTATCGACGTCCGCGAGGGCGAGACGATTAATGAGGATGGGCTGAAGTCGCTCATCCGCGCCGCCGTGGCCCTTAACAAATCCAAGCCCAGCAAGTCGAAAGCGAAGCGCTGAGATAATTTTAGCGCTAGCTAAATCGACTTTGCCGCCAGGCTCTTCTTCATGTCTTCGGCATTCTGGCGGATGCCTGGCATGTTTGGATTGATCGCCAGCGCCTTCTCAAAGGCATCCAGCGCCTCCTTCTCCTTGTCGAGCTGCGCATTGCACAGGCCGAGTCCCGATAGGGCGCCGAAATGCCGAGGCTCAAGAGCCAGAACCTTGGCGATATCCTTCATCGAATCGTCGTAGCGGCCCAGCAGATAGAGCGCTGTGGCGCGCTTGTTCCAGCCTTCGGCGAAATCCGGTGCCAGCTGCACGACACGGCCGAAGGCGCGATAGGCCTGGTTGTAGTCGTCGTCGTTCAGCGCTGAAGTACCGATCGCCATCAACGCATCCACGTTCTGGTCGCCGGACTGGGACCAGATCTCCCAGATCTTGGCCTCGATGGGTTGCGCCTCTTGCGCGGTGGTTGCCGCCTTCAGCTGGGTGAACAGCTTGTCGAGACGGGGATCCTTCTGATCCGCCTGCGCGGGTGACAGCGAGAGGCTGACAAGGATAAGGGCGAGGACCGCAAGGATTTTGCGCATGGCTCGATTATCCGACGCCCGCGGTTCTCGCCCAATAGGAAATTCACCTCTTGCCTGTTCTCCTGCGGGCCTGCAATCCTCTGTCTCCCTTTGCTCGAGCCTCATCCAGAGCCATGCAAATTTCCGATTATTTTTCAGCCAATTACGCAGCCGCGCGCGAGAAGTTCACGGCGGCAGCGCGCCACGCTTCCGCCGCGACCGAGGGTTATCACAATCCTGCGACCGGACCCGACGGGCTGAAGCTGACAGCGGAAACAGCCTGGCTCGGTCCGCGCGAGGCAGATCGGCTGCTGGTCGTCATGTCCGGGACCCATGGAGCGGAGACCTTCAGCGGCTCCGCTATCCAGGTGGGCCTGCTGCAAAGCGGTGTTGCGAAGGAAATCGCCGACCGGAAGCTGGGCTTTCTGCTGATCCACGCCATCAACCCGAGCGGCTTTGCCTGGGTGCGGCGCGTGACCGAGGACAACATCGATCTCAACCGAAACTTTGTCACCCATAAGGGACACTATCCGCGCAACGCCGGTTACGAGACGCTGCGCGATGCGATCTGCCCCACGGAATGGCACGGCGAAGCCCGTGCAAAGGCCGATGCACGCCTTGTGGCCTATGGCGCGGAGCACGGAGCCATGGCTCTGCAATCGGCCATCACCTCGGGCCAATACGTCGACGATCGCGGCATCTTCTATGGCGGCCTCGCCCCCAGCTGGTCGAACCGCACCTTCCGCGAAATCCTTGCGCGGAGCGGGAGGCATGCGCGCCATGTTGGTTTCATCGATCTGCACACCGGCCTGGGGCCCTATGGCTATGGCGAGGTGATCTCCAATCACGCTGGCGGCACGGCCGGGCACGCGCGGGTCAAAGACTGGTTCGGCAGCGAAGCTACATCCAGTGATGACGGAAGCTCCACCTCGGCCCCCGTCATGGGCGATACCAATGTCGGTGTTGAGGAGGTGCTGCCTGATGCTGCGGTCGGCGGCATCACCCTGGAATACGGCACCGAACCCTTGCGCGACATGCTCGATGCCGTGCGCGCCGACAACTGGCTGCACACCCATGGCCGCATCGACAGCGTCGAAGGCCGCGCCATCAAGGCGCAGATCCGCAAGGCCTTCTATCCCGATGCCGATGATTGGCGCGCCATGGTGTGGGAGCGGGCCGTTGAAGTGACTCGCCGGATGGTCAGGGCGCTGGCGCAGTACTAGAGCAAGGTTGGATCAGGTTTCTTAACCTGATCCGTGAACCTTGCTCTCATTTAAATGGCGACCGATTCACGCCTAGAGCCAAAGAGGCTTAAGGCGATCGGGCGCCCGATACTATTTCCGGTGGCAGCGAGGGCGGGCGCGGGCCGCCGGTCGCCCAATCCAGCAGCTCGACCGTATGGATGACCGGCCGGTTGCCCTCAAGCTGCTGGATGCAGCCGATATTGCCGGTGGCAACAACATCAGCCCCAGTGCGTTCGATATCGGCAAGCTTGCGGTTGCGAAGCTGTGCAGCGAGCACCGGCTGCAAAATGTTGTAGCTGCCAGCCGAGCCGCAGCAGATGTGCCCCTCGTCGATCTCCCGCAGATCGAAGCCTGCCGCCTTCAACAGCTCGCGCGGCGGCCGGTTCAGCTTCTGCCCATGCTGCATGGAGCAGGCGGAGTGATAGGCGAGCACGGGGCGCTTGATCGCGGCCAGCGGTGCCAGGCTCAGCTCCGACATCACCTCGGTGATATCGCAGGCAAGTTCGGATACCCGCTTTGCCTTCGCCGACCATTCGGGATTGTCACGCAGCAGGAAGCCATAATCCTTCACCATGGTGCCGCAGCCCGAGGCATTGACGACGATGGCATCGAGCCCTTCGCCCTCGATCTCGCGCCACCAGGCAGCGATATTCGCCTTGGCGGAGCGGAGCGCAGGATCTTTCCCGCCCAGATGGTGGGTCAGCGCCCCGCAGCACCCTACCCCTTCGCTGATCACCACCTCGACGCCATGTCGGTTGAGCAGGCGGATCGTTGCTTCGTTGATCGATGGCTTCAGCACCGGTTGCACGCAGCCGGAAAGCAGGGCCACCCGCTTGCGGCGCTCGCTCCGGATGGCGAAGACCTGTGGCTCATCGACTGGCGATGGCACGGTGCGATGCCTGGGCGCCAGGTTCAGCATCGCAGGAAGACGGCCGGGCAGAAGCTGTGCGAATGGCCGTGCCAGGCGGCTCAGCGCCAGCGACCACGCGAACAGCCGCCGGTTCGGCAGCACGACCGTCAACATGGCACGCAACAGCTTGTCGCCCAGCGGCCGGCTGAATGTCTCGGCGATATGTCGGCGGGCATGATCCACCAGATGCATGTAGTGGACGCCCGAGGGACAGGTGGTCATACAGGAAAGGCAGGAGAGACAGCGGTCGATATGCTTTGCCACGGTCGCTGAAGCGGGCTTGTCGCCCTCCAGCATGTCCTTGATCAGATAGATGCGCCCACGCGGCCCATCCAGCTCATCACCCAGCAGCAGATAGGTCGGGCATGTCGCCGTGCAGAAGCCGCAATGCACGCAAGCCCGCAGGATCTTCTCGGACTCGGCCGTGTCGCTGTCGGCAAGCTGTACAAGGGTGAAGTTCGTCTGCATCAGCGCCGCTCAAACATCGCGGTACATCCGGCCGGGATTGAAGCGCTTCAGTGGATCGAAGCTTTCCTTCACCCGCCGCGTCAGCGCCGCCAGCGCCGGCTCCATGGGCTGGAAGACGTCGATTGCCGCGCGCAGCGCCAGGGAACCACGAACCAGCGTGGCATGGCCGCCGATCGCGGCGATGCTGGTGCGCAGTTTCGCGGCACCGCCATCGCCTTCCGCCGACAGGCTGAGCCAGACCAGCCCGCCGCCCCAATCGTAGAAATAGAGCGCGCCGGCGAAGTCGCGGGTGAAGGCTGGGCTTGCCGCCGGCGGCAGGGAAATTCGCCACAGCGCGTCGCCACGATCCTCGGCAAAGAAGCTCGCATCGCGAATGCTTCGCCATAGGGCAGCCGCCTCGTCTTCATGCAGGACCTTTGCCTTGCCGCCGCATTCCTCCTGCAGCCTGGACAGGCGATGGGCAACCGAGATCGCTGTCCCCTCGAGACGCAGCAAGGTCGCGGCCTCGCCGCCGAGAGAGGCGCGCCCAGCGATCAGAGCCGGCAGATGAGCCGCGGCCGACACATCCTGCGCACCACCCAGCGCCTTGTTCATCAGGACAACCGCTACGGCATCGTCCATTCCCGGCAGGCACAGCGTGCGGGATGCTTCCGGCGCCGGCAGCACTTTGATGGTAGTTTCCGCCAGCACTCCCAGCGTGCCGAAGCTGCCAGCCATCAGCTTGCTCAGGTCATAGCCGGTGACGTTCTTCACCACGCGGCCACCGGCCTTCACCACCTCGCCAGTGCCGTTGATCACCGTGCAGCCGAGGATGAAGTCCCGCGCGGCACCCGCCTTCACCCGCCGCGGTCCGGAGAGATTGCAGGCGATGATACCGCCGAGCGTCGCCTGGCCCGGCGGCTGGCCATAGAGCGGGCCATAGTCCGGCGGTTCGAAGGCAAGCATCTGGTGGGCTGCGGCGAGCCGCGCCTCGATCTCGCGCAAGGGGGTCCCGCCCGCAGCCGTCATCACCAGCTCTTCCGGCTCGTACAGGCTGACGCCGGAAAGGCGCGAAAGATCGAGCGTGCGCTCCGCCTGCGATGGCCGCCCCAAGCCGCGTTTGCTGCCCTGGCCAACGATCTCGAACGCGCCCTCGCTGCCGGCGATGGCCGCCGTCAATTCCTCCACGGTTGCCGGCTGCAGCCGCTCGGCCATCAAAAGCGCGGCAGATCGGGATGCGGCAGCTGGCCGCCACGGACATGAACGCGGCCGAGTTCGGCGCAGCGGTGCAGCACCGGAAAGACCTTTCCCGGATTGAGCAGGCCTTCGGCGTCGAAGGCGCATTTCAGGCGCTGCTGCTGGTTCAGGTCCGTTTCGCTGAACATCGTCGGCATCAGGTCGCGCTTTTCCACACCGACCCCATGCTCGCCGGTCAGCACGCCACCGACGGCAACGCAGAGCTTCAGGATATCCGCGCCAAAGGCCTCCGCCTTCTCCAGCTCACCCGGCTTGTTGGCGTCATACATGATCAGCGGGTGCAGATTGCCGTCGCCGGCATGGAATACATTGGCGACAGCCAGCCCATAGCGCCGCGACATCTCTGCCATCTCGTGCAGCACCTGGGGCAGGCGCCGGCGTGGGATTGTTCCGTCCATGCAGTAGTAATCCGGTGAGATGCGGCCGATGGCGGGGAAGGCCGCTTTCCTCCCGGCCCAGAAACGCTCGCGCTCGGCCTCGTTCTGGCTGATGCGGCAGGACTGCGCGCCGGCGGCGTTGGCGATTGCCTCGACACGCGTGATCAGCTCATCCACCTCGACCGCCGGTCCATCCAGCTCGACGATCAGCAGCGCTTGGGCTTCCAGCGGATAGCCGGCCTGGACGAAGGCCTCGGCGGCATGGATTGCGGGCTTGTCCATCATCTCCATGCCGGCGGGAATGATTCCGGCAGCGATGATCTTCGCCACGCAGTCGCCGGCGCTCTCGTCGCTGGGAAAGCCGATCAGCAGCGCGCGCTGGGTTGCGGGCCGGCGCAAAATGCGAACGGTTGCCTCGGTGACGACGCCCAGCAGGCCTTCCGAGCCGGTCATCACGCCCAGGAGATCGAGACCGCCGGAATCGAGATGCTTGCCGCCGAGGCGCACCACCTCGCCGGTCATCAGCACCATCTCCAGCCCCAGCAGGTTGTTGCCCGTCATCCCGTATTTCAGGCAATGCACGCCGCCGGAATTCTCGGCCACATTGCCGCCGATGGTGCAGGCGATCTGGCTGGAAGGATCGGGTGCGTAGTAGAAGCCATTGGCTTCCACGGCGTGGGTGATGGCGAGATTGGTGACACCGGGCTGCGCCACCACCGCACGGTTGGCATAGTCGATATCGAGAATGCGGTTGAACTTGGCCATGCCGAGCAGAATGCCGTCGGCCAGCGGAAGCGCTCCCCCCGAGAGGGAGGTACCGGCGCCGCGTGGGACCACCCTCAGCTTGTTCTCCTGGCAATAACGCAGGATGGCCGAAACCTCCGCCGTGGTCGCTGGCAGCGCCACCAGGAGGGGCAACTGGCGATAGGCGGTCAGCCCATCGCTCTCATAGGCGCGCCGTGCATCCTCACTGTCGATGACGCTTTCGGCTGGCAGGATTCGGCGCAGGGCCGCAGCGATTTCCGCCCGCCGCTCGATTGCTCCCCGATCAGGCTCCGGCATTTGCATGGGTCAATAATGCCGGTGGCCTGCCTCTGGCGCCAGCACCCCACGACAGGGTCCCCGCAAACGAAAACCGCGCCCTGAAGGCGCGGCGGCTTACGTCCCGAATGGCGCGCGGGCTCAGCCCTGGCGCGCCTTGTAGCGGGGGTTGGTCTTGTTGATGACATAGACCCGGCCCTTGCGGCGCACGATACGGCAATCCTTGTGGCGGGCTTTGGCCGACTTCAGCGAGTTGACGACTTTCATGATCCGATCCTTGAGCCCGGCAATCCGGGCTTTTCGAGAGGCGCGGAACATAGGCATCGCGCCACGGCCTGTCAACCGCGCCCTCGCTCCCGCAGATCGCCCGACAAGCCCTTGGATTGAAACCTTATTTTAGCGCCAGTCCAGCAGCTTTAAGCTCGGCGCGAAGCTTTACGGGTTCGGTGAAGTGATGGGCGCGGAGCCCAGCGGCCCGGCCGTCGCCCTAAAGGGCCACCCATAACCGGCCCGACGAATCCCGGAA
>CAZQLF010000044.1:0-11269 GCA_964594035.1 uncultured Rhodospirillaceae bacterium
GCCGTCAATAGGATGGCGCCCATGGATTCGCAGCTTGCGATTCTGCTGATTCTGGGTGCGGTCATCGCGGTCCTGGTTGTCCTGCTGCTGCGGGCGAGAGCGGGCGGCAGCGATGTTTCGGCCATCGCTGGGCGACTTGATCAGATGGCCCAGAGCCAGGCCGCACAGCAGGCCGCCCTCGACCAGCGCCTGCAGTCCCAGGAGCGGAATCTTTCCCGTGCGGTGGAGGACCGGCTCAGCGATCTCAACAAGCGGGTCGGCGACAGACTGCAGGAATCGACTGAGAAGGCCGGCAAATCGCTCAGCGAACTGGCGGCGCGGCTGGCGGTCATCGACCGTGCCCAGGCCAATATCATCGAGCTCTCGGGCCAGGTCGTGGGGCTGCAGAACATCCTCTCCAACAAACAGGCGCGTGGCGCCTTTGGCGAAATCCAGCTGCAGGACCTCGTGACCGAGGCGCTGGCCCCCGACAGTTATGAGTTCCAGGCGAAGGTCGGCACCGGCCGGGCCGACTGCCTTCTCAGGCTGCCGATGCCCCCAGGGCCGATCGCCATCGATGCCAAGTTTCCGCTGGAGAGCTATCGCGCGCTGCGCCAGGCGCAGAGCGAAGCCGATCTGGTCGCCGCACGGCGCGGCTTTGACCAGGCGCTGCGCAAGCATGTGAAGGATATCCGCGAACGGTACATCGTGCCGGGCGAGACAGCAGAATCGGCGCTGATGTTCCTGCCCAGCGAAGCGGTCTATGCCGAACTCTACGCCAACTTCCCAACAGTGGTGGAAGAGAGCTTTCGAGCCCGGGTGTGGATCGTCTCGCCAACCACCACGATGGCGTTGCTCAATACCGTGCGTGCGGTGCTGCGCGATGTCGAGATGCGCAAAGAAGCGGGTGTCATCAAGATCGAGGTCGACAAGATGCTAGAAAATGTCCGCCGCCTCGACGAGCGGGTGGAAAAGCTTGGGACCCACTTCCGCCAGGCACAGGGCGACGTCGACCAGATTCGTATTTCAACAGAAGGTATTACCCGTCACGGAGAGAAAATACGCTCGGTCGATTTGGGAGAAGCCAAAGGGTTGGGCGAAAGTAAATTGGATTTACTGAAGTCTGCGGGACAAGGGTCTTCACAACCTCCGGACGCCTGACCACATAGCAGGCGTTCGGACCTAGCGGAGGGACAAGGGATGGACGTGGGGTCGATTTTCATTATTGCAGCGGTTGTCGTAGTGTTCCTGGCGGTCGCCATGAGCGTTCGCTCGGTGCCGCAGGGCATGGAGTACACGGTGGAGCGCTTCGGGCGTTACACCCATACGTTGCGGCCGGGCCTCAATATCATCGTGCCGTTCGTCGATCGCATCGGCGCCAAGATGAACATGATGGAGCAGGTCCTGGACGTGCCCCGTCAGGAGGTCATCACCAAGGACAACGCGCAGGTCAGCGTCGACGGCGTCGTCTTTTACCAGGTACTCGATGCCGCCAAGGCAACCTACGAAGTGAGCCGCCTGCAGCTTGCCGTCACCAATCTGGTGATGACGAATGTGCGCACGGTCATGGGCTCGATGGACCTGGACCAGTTGCTCTCCCAGCGCGATCAGATCAACCACCAGCTTCTGAAGGTGGTGGACGACGCGACCACGCCCTGGGGCATCAAGGTGACGCGCATCGAAATCAAGGACATTGCACCGCCCAAGGATTTGATCGAATCCATGGGTCGGCAGATGAAGGCCGAGCGCGATAAGCGCGCGGCCGTGCTGGAAGCCGAAGGCATCAAGCAATCGCAGATCCTGAAGTCCGAAGGTGAGAAACAGGCAGCGATCCTGCAGGCCGAAGGCCAGCGCGAAGCCGCCTTTCGTCAGGCCGAGGCGCGTGAGCGCGCGGCGGAAGCCGAAGCCAAGGCGACCGCGGCCGTCTCCGAGGCCATCGCCAAGGGTAACGTCCAGGCGATCAACTATTTCGTTGCCACAAAATACATCGAGGCCTTGCAGCGCATAGCCTCGGCGCCGAACCAGAAGATGATCTTCATGCCGTTGGAAGCCTCCAGCGTCATCGGTGCCATCGGCGGTATTGCGGAGCTGGCAAAGCAGGCCATGGGCAACCAGCCGGGCGGCGGTGCGGCGGGTGGGGCCAACCGGGCGGGCCCCTGGGATCAAAATCAGAAGAGCTGAGGGAAAGCCATGGAAGACTTTCTGGCCAATCTGCAGTTCTGGCATTGGTTGGTCCTGGCGGCGGTTCTGGCGGCGATCGAAGCGGTGCTGCCCGGGATCTTCTTCATCTGGTTCGGGCTTGCCGCCGGCCTCACCGGCCTCGTCGTGCTCGTCGTTCCCGATCTTGGTTGGGGCTCGGAGGTGGCACTGTTCCTGGTGCTTGCCATCGTGTGCGTCGCCGTCGGCCGTGCCGTGATGCATCGCGGTGCAAAGCAGAGCGAGGATCCCGCGCTGAACCGCCGCGGCGAACGCTATGTCGGCCGGCGCTTCACCGTCGAAACGCCGATCGTCAACGGGCGCGGTGCGATCAAGGTGGATGATAGCGTCTGGCGCGCAGCGGGACCGGACATGCCGGCCGGCCGCCAGGTGAAGGTCGTTGGTGTCGACGGCTCGATCCTGAAAGTCGAAGCGGCGGATTAGTCGCGCAACGGCGCCCGGTGACGAACCGGGCACCGTCGCTTTCTGCGCCCGTTACCCCTTTTTTTGACCGGTGCCGCACCCCGGCCACGGCTAAGATCGCGGCCGCTGCCAAACGGACCAAGAGGGGGAAATGAACGACAAGACTTCCAGCGCGCAGGTTTCCGCCTGGCTTGCTGCACTTGATGCCGCGCTCCGCCGGAGCGATGCCTCTGCGGCGGCCGCGCTGTTTCACGCGGCAAGCTTTTGGCGCGATCTCGTCGCTTTCACCTGGAACATCACCACCGCCGAGGGTAACGCCGCGGTTCGAGAGATGATCGCGCGCGCGGTGATTCCCGCCAAACCGTCCAGCTGGCGGCTGGAGGGCGAGGGAAGCGAGGTCGAGGGGGCGATCGAGGGCTGGATCCGGTTCGAGACGCCTGTCGCCCAGGGCTACGGCCATTTGCGGCTGATCGATGGCAAGGCCTTTACCTTGCTCACCACCATGACCGAGCTGAAGGGGTTCGAAGAGCTTAAGGGCGCGATGCGCGACAAGGGCGTGGAGCATGGGGTTTATCCGGGCCGCAAGACGTGGCTTGAACGCCGGCGCGAGGAAGAAGCGGAACTCGGTGTCAGCAAGCAGCCCTATGTCGTGATCGTCGGTGGCGGCCAGGGCGGCATTGCGCTCGGCGCACGCCTCAAGCGCCTAAACGTGCCCACGATCATCGTCGAGAAGAACGAACGGCCCGGCGATTCATGGCGCATGCGCTACAAGAGCCTCTGCCTGCACGACGTCGTCTGGTACGACCATCTGCCGTATCTGCCGTTCCCCGATCACTGGCCTGTCTACAGCCCCAAGGACAAGATCGGCGACTGGCTTGAAATGTACACGCGGATCATGGAGCTGAACTACTGGGGCAGCACGCAATGCAAGAGCGCGCGCTTCGACGCAACGAAAAAGGAATGGCTCGTCGAGGTCATGCGTAACGGCAGGCCGGTCACGCTGCGGCCGAAGCACCTGGTGCTGGCAACCGGCATGTCGGCGGTGCCGAACATGCCCGCAGTGCCGGGCATGGAGACGTTCCAAGGCGATCTACATCACAGCAACAAACATCCCGGGCCTGACGCCTATAAGGGCAAGAAGGCCGTCATCATTGGCTCAAACAATTCGGCCCACGACATCGCCGCCGCTTTGTGGGAAGTCGGCGCGGACGTCACGATGATCCAGCGCAGCTCCACCCATGTCTCGCGCAGCGAGACGCTGTTCGAGCTCGGGACGAGCAAGCTCTATTCGGAAGAGGCGGTCAGCGCGGGCATCACGACGGAGAAAGCCGATCTGATATTCGCCTCGATACCCTATGCGCTTTTGGCGGAGCGCCAGAAACCCGTCTACGTGCAGATGAAAAAGCGCGATGCGGATTTCTACCAACGGCTCCGCAAAGCGGGCTTCATGCTCGATTTCGGCGAGGACGAATCCGGACTGTTCATGAAATACGTTCGCCGCGGCTCGGGCTATTACATCGATGTCGGCGCCAGCGAGCTGATCGTCGAGGGCAAGATCAAGCTGAAGAGCGGCGTCGAGGTTTCACGGATCAAGGAGCATGCGATCGCCTTCAGTGACGGCAGCGAACTGCCGGCCGATCTGATCGTCTTTGCCACCGGTTATGGCTCGATGAACGGCTGGGCTGCGGAACTCATCAGCCAGGAGGTTGCCGACAAGGTCGGTAAATGCTGGGGGCTGGGTTCGAACACGCGCAAGGATCCCGGGCCATGGGAGGGCAAGCTGCGCAACATGTGGAAGCCGACGCACCAGGAGGCGCTGTGGTTCCACGGCGGCAACCTGCACCAGTCGCGGCACTATTCGCAGTTTCTCTCCCTGCAGCTGAAGGCGCGGATGGAGGGCGTTCCTACGCCGGTCTATGGCATGGGCAAGGTGCATCATTTGAGTTGATGCCTTTTTGCCATGTCCGGGGCCGGCTTCTTGGCCGGGCATCCCGTTACTACCAAGCACTAGATCCCCGGGCTCGGCCCCAAGGGGGGGGCCGCCCCGGGGATGACGGAAGAGCGAGACTTACTGCTTCTTCTCGCAGTTGATCATCCAGGGCGTGCCGTACTGGTCGACCACCATGCCGAAACGCTCGGCCCAGAAAGTCTGGGCGATAGGCATGGTCACTTTGGCGTCACCCTTGGAGAGCTCGGCGAAGACGCGGTCCGCTTCCATCGGGTCGTCGATGCCCAGTGACACCGAGAATCCCTGCGGCTTGTTGAAGCGGTCTTCCGGTGCGTCGGAACCCATCAGCACCTTGTCGCCCACGGTCATGCGCGCATGCATGATCAGATTGCGGTGCTCCGTTGGTGACTGCGAGGGATCGGGCGCGTCGGCGTAGGTCATCATGGCGACGATCTTCCCGCCCAGCGCCTTTTCATAGAAGCGGAAGGCGTCCTGGCATTTGCCGTCGAAGAAGAGATAGGGGTTAAGCTGCATGATCTGGTCCTCCAGTTGGCGAACGGTGCCCAAGATGGCGAACCGCTCTGACGGTTGAGTGACAGATTTGGGGTATTATTTGCGCTTCGCTTCGCTGCCTCAGTACTCGTCGTGGCGGCGCCACCAGGTGAAGGGCGGCGTCTGCGGCCAGTCGGGCGGCGAATCTTCCCAGGTCTCCTGGCGGCCATAGGGCGTGATGTCGAGGAAGGACCAGGTGCTGCCCAGCAGCTCCAGCCCGCGCGCCGTGCTGAAATAGGTACGATAGATATCCCAATCGTTGCGCACGAAAACGCTGAGGCCGTGATTTTCGCCCTCGGGCGTCGTCAGGCCGAAATCCGTGTTGAAATCGCTGTTCGCCGAGGAATACCAGGGAAGCCGCCAGCCCATGCGCTTGCGATAGGCCTCGATATTGGCGAGCGGGGCACGCGAGACGACGGCCAGCGACACGCCACGCGCATTGAGATGCACGGGGTCGCACACCTGGTCGAGGAAGAAGGAACAGCCCGGGCAGCCTGCCTTGGGCCAGCCGTTGACGCCCGGCGCAAACATGAAGTGATAGAGCAACAGCTGATCGCGGCCGTCGAACATGTCGAGCAGAGTTGCCTTGCCCTCTGGAGCGTCGAACTCGTAGGCCTTGTCGATGGGTGTCATCGGTTGGCGACGGCGTTCGGCCGCCAGCGAATCATGGGCCTTGGTTGCTGCTTTCTCCTTCTTCAGCAACGCCTCATGGGCTTTCTGCCATTCGGCGGCGGAGACGATGGGCGGCATGGCTTTCTTCGCGGATTTCTTGGCTTGGGCGGGCATGACGATCACCTTTTCCTTGTGCCGGTTCTGATCCAAGGACGAAGGAGGGGCGATCGTTCCGACAGAGATGGGCGGATTTTCTCGGCCGTCAGCCCGCGACGTTCGTATCCTTCGACAGGCGATCGAGGTGCATGCGGATATGGCTGGCCTCGGCCGGCGTATGGGCCAGCGCAATTGCCCGGTCGAAGGCGCGCTTCGCCTCATCCTTGCGGCCGAGCTGTTCCAGCAACCAGCCTTTCACGCCGAAAAAATGGAAATAGCTGCCGAGCGGCTTCTCCAGCGGCCCGAGCAACTCCAGCGCTTTCGCTGGCCCGTGGCGCTTGGCCAACGCGACCGCGCGGTTCAGGCTGACGACTGGCGAAGGCTGCATGCGTTCGAGTACGGCGTAGAGCTGGTCGATTTCGGTCCAGTCGGTTTCTTCCGGCGTCACTGCGTGGGCGTGCACGCCGGCGATAGCCGCCTGTACCTGATAAGGCCCGGGACGGTTATGGCGCAGCGCCTTGTCGATCAGGGCAAGGCCCTCATCGATCAGGGTGCGATCCCACTTGCCGCGGTCCTGATCCTCCAGCAGCACGATGGCGCCGCTCTCGTCGAGCCGCGCCGATGCGCGGGCATGCTGCAGCAGCATGAGGGCCGTTAGCGCCATGATCTCCGGCTCCGCGGGAAACAGCTTCAGCAGCAACCGCGACAGCCGGATTGCTTCCTCGCAGAGGGGTATGCGGATATGTGCTTCGCCGCCGCTGGCCGAATAGCCTTCGTTGAACAGCAGATAGAGCATGGCGGCCACCGTGCCCAGACGTTCCGACCGCTCGACTGCACCGGGCGCTTCGTAGGGCACCTCCGCCGCCTCGATACGCCGCTTCGCCCGGGTGATGCGCTGCTCCATGGCGGGCTCGCTGACGAGGAAGGCGCGGGCGATCTCCTTCACCGAGAGGCCCGAAACGATGCGCAGCGCCAGCGCGATCTGCTGGGTTGCCGGCAGTTCCGGGTGGCAGCAGATGAACAGCAGCCGCAGCATGTCGTCGCGGTAGCGCGAATTGTCGAGCCGTTCGGCAAGACCGATTTCGGCATCCTCAAGATCGGAGATGGCCTCATCGTCAGGCAGCGGCGTGTCGCGCTTGCGCCGGCGCACCTCGTCAAGCGCCGTGTTGCGGCCGACCAGAATCAGCCAGGCGGCAGGATCGCGCGGCGGTCCGTTCACAGGCCAGTGCTTTAGGGCGCGAAGGCAGGCTTCCTGGAATGCTTCCTCGGCCTGATCGAGATCGCGGAAATAGCGCAGCAGCGCTCCGATCGCCTGGGGCCGCGCCGAACGGACCGCGGTATCGATCCAGGCCAGATCGTTCATGAGGCGGCCATCTCCGGCTTCGCCGTTCCCGGCCGGAAGAGGCGCAACGGCCGGATCTCGAAACTGCCGGATTCGCCACGTCCCATCTGGCGGGCTGTGTCGATCGCTTCCTCAAGATTGGCGCAATCGACGACGTAGAATCCCAGCAGCTGTTCCTTGGTCTCGGCGAAGGGCCCGTCCAGCACGATGGGTTCTCCACCGGCGCGCACGGTGACGGCGGCGGTGGTCGGCATCAGGCGGGCGACGGGGCCAAGCTTGCCGCGCGCTGCGAGCTTGTCGATCACCAGAGCGCGCTTGGCGAGGACAGCATCGTCCTCGGCCTTGCTCCACGATCCGACCACGTCTTCATCGTGATAGCAGAGAATGGCGTAGAGCATTGCTGCGGCTCCCTCTCTTGACCCAGGACGGCTGAGGCGGGGCAATTCCGACAGCCCGCCCTCGGAATTCGGGTGGGAAGTTAACGCCAGATTCAGCCCTGGCGGGTGAGACGGGCTTCCAGGCTTTGCAAATACCGGCGGTCGCGTTCGCTGAATTCGCCGCTGGCGATGTCGGTGCGCATGCCCGTCAATTCGTCGCGCGTCTCGTCGGACAGGCCGCTGCGCGCGAGCAGGCGGTCGATCAGGGCGTAGTCGTCGCTGGCCGCCTGGGTCGGCTGATCCAGTGGCTCGCCCTCCGGCGCCTCGGCCTCGTCGCCCCCGCCCACCGCCACCAGCAGGTCTGACCATTGCAGATTGGCCGCCTGCATGCGCTGGTGGATTTCCCGCGCTGCGCTGAGGCAGACGGCATCGTCGGGATCTCCCAACTGGTCCAGCAGGACGATAAAGCTATCGCGATCCATGAACGGCATTTGAATCCTCCCCGCCCGTGGCGGTCGCGCTGTTTACCCGCCCGGAGGCTCATGCCGCAAGCCTCCGGCAGGCAGGCAGTGCCAAAAGGGCCTGCGGGCATCAGCAAAGTGAAAAGCGTGGACGGATCACGCGATTGTGATCCCGCTTCTGTCGGGCAAGCTTTTCTTGGCAGTCATAGAGTTTCTTGCATCGCTAGGGCTCATTAATTTAATATTAATTAACCGAGCCGCGCCTGGGAATGCGGTTCGGGTTGGGAAGAGGCACTGATGGGGCAGTTGCATCGCCCCGCAATGTGCCAAGTTTGGGGAAGACAATGTTGACGGACAAAACCAAGGCAGACAAGCCGAAGGCCGAGCAGCGCAGTTCGCCCTCCCCACGCACCTTCTCGCGCCGCAGCCTGCATGGCCAGGTTGCGCACGATATTGGCCGGCGGATTCTTGGCGGGCTGGTGAAGCCCGGCGAACTGCTTCCGAGCGAAACCGACCTCAGCCAGCAGTTGGGTGTCAGCCGTACGGCGTTGCGTGAGGCAATCAAGGTTCTCGCGGGCAAGGGACTCATTGAATCGCGCCCGAAGACCGGAACCCGGGTGCGCCCGCGGGAGAGCTGGAATTTCATGGATCCCGACGTGCTGACCTGGGCCTTCGAGGGCAATGCCGCTGAGCACTATGTCGAGGAGCTTTATGAGTTGCGCCGGGTCATCGAGCCGGCGGCGGCGGCCTTCGCAGCCGAGCGCGCGAGTGTTGCCGATATCGCGCGCATGGAAGCCGCCTTCGAGGCCATGAGGGCTGCCGACGACGGCAAGGCCTTCACGGCACCGGATATAAATTTCCATCTCTCGGTCCTGCGGGCCACCGGCAATGAGTTGCTGCGCTCTCTGGGTTCGGTGGTGGAGGTGGCGCTCGCGATCACGATCCGGCTCTCGATCGCGAGCCCCAGGGGCTTCCGGCACTCGCTACCGCTCCATGGTGCCGTGCTGAAGGCGATCCGCCGCCACGACGCAGCCGGCGCGCGCGAGGCAATGCTGCTGATGATCGATATCTCCAAGCGCGATATCGCGGCAGGGCTCGGCGGCCGCCAGCAGGCCGCCAAGGCAACGGGCAGTTAACAGCGTTTACGGATTGAACGCGGACAACTCGGCTTCCTCGGTCCCGGCGAACTGTATCTCGATATGATTGCCGTCGGGATCGAGGACGTTGACCTGCCGGTTGCCTGATCCCGGAACGAGGGCGATCTGATAGGCGGTTCGGCTCTGCTTGAGCCGCGCGAGAAAATCCGCCAGGCCGGCTGCGCGAAAGGCAAAATGCTCGATGCGCGGCTGATGGCCCGCCGGCGCCTTTGCCACCTCCACCAGATGGACCGCGGCCTGTTCGCCGCAATAGAGCCAGGCACCGCCGAAAGTGAAGGGTGGGCGGGCACCGTCCTTCATGCCCAGCACATCGGCATAGAAACGCCGCAGCGCCGCGAGATTGGCCGTGCGGATGTTGACGTGATCCAATACCTGGAGCACGTGGCTCTCCTAAAATTTCTCTGCCCAAGGACGCAGGTCGAGCTCCTGTGTCCAGGCGCTTTTCGCTTGGCGGTGCAGATGCCAATAGGCGTCTGCGATCGCCGCGGGCGCAAGCTTCGTTCCTTCCGCATTATCGCCGATCTGGCCATCGATGATGGTGTGGGCGACATGGATGCCCTTGGGCCCCAGCTCGCGTGCCATGCTTTGCGCCAACGCGCGCAGGCCGAACTTGCCCATGGCGAAGGCAGCGAAGTTGGCCCCGCCGCGCATCGCCGCCGTGGCGCCGGTGAAGATGATGGTGCCGCCGCCTTCGCTCAGCATGGATTGCGCGGCCGCACGGCCGACGAGAAATCCCCCGAGGCAATTGCTGCGCCAGCCATGCTCCATGTCGTCGACCGAGAGCTCGGTAATGGGTTTGCGCACGAAACCGCCGGCATTGAAGACGACGAGCTGCGGCTTGCCGAGATCGCGCTCGATCGCCGCGAACAGGTCGCCGACGGCGGTCTCCACCGTGGCATCGCAACCATAGGCCTTGGCTCCGGTCTCCTTCGCGAGCGACGCCAGGCGATCGGCCTGACGCGCCGCCATGGCGACAGCCATGCCCTCGCTGGAGAAACGCCGTACGAGAGCCGCGCCCAAACCGGGACCGACCCCCACGACGACGGCGACATGCTTGCTCGATCTGGCCAAGGCTCACACTCCGTTTGCTGCTGCACCCACAGGATACCGCAGATCGAGGCGGCTCTTCATCCACAGGGTGAGATGGACGATGCCGAGTTTCTGGTAGGGCATACAGGGCTCCGTCAAACAGCCTTTTGCCTCATCGCGCCGCGGCTCGGCGTGATGGGCAATCCAGTTGCACCAGGCCGGCAGGAAATGGGCCGGCAGTTTCCGTTCATAGATCACGTGGTTCAGGCTGGTCATGTCGACAAGCTGGTTGCGGCTGCGCTGGAGGGCCGTGCGCAGTGTGTCGGCCCAGGCTTGCCAGTGCGGTGCGCTGGATGCGAGCGCAAAGACGCCGTTGTTGAGCAGCGGCTGGCGCGCCAGGCGCGAGGCAAGGGGTTCGTCGAACGTCGCGCGATAGCCCTCGCCGATGACGCCGTGAAACTCCTCGTAAGCGTGAAAGAAGTTGCGATAACTGCGATCGATCTCCGGCACGAGCGCGATGGTGTTGCTCTCCGCCGCGCGGAAGAAGAGATCGATCGCCGCCCAGTCCTGCACCCAGGCGTCGGCATCGATCCAGAGGTAGAGATCGTGGCCAGGGAAATGCTTCGGGATGAAGGGCCGGCCATACTGCGCCCGCTTGTAGCGCGGGGCCGTGTCGCGCTCGGGGAAGTCGAGATCCCACCCCGGTGCGACGATTTTGGCGCCCTGCTGTTCGAGCCAGCGGCGCTCCTCATCCTTGAGCCCGACATCGATGATGCCGAGCGCGATGGCGCGGCCCTGCGGCTTGTCGCGGATCGACATGATGCAGCCCTGCAGCAGCTCGAAATAGTCGCTATCGGCACCGCTAATGATGAGGGGGTTGGCAAAAGGCATGGCCCGCAATCTAGCAAGCCTATGAAATATCGCGATAGTTTGATCGCGAGGGCGCTTGCGCTGTTGACTCCTGGCCCTCCCGACACTAGTTTCCGCCCGCCTTCAAGAGTTTAGGCAATTTGGCCCCGAGGGGCCCCGTCCGTCCG
>CAZQLF010000045.1:0-11218 GCA_964594035.1 uncultured Rhodospirillaceae bacterium
GCGGATTGTCAACAAAACCGGCACCCGCCTAAAGCCAGGCTCGCACAAAGGGACTCGTCCGCGCCCCGACCGTAATCTGCGCCCCGCGCGCAACACCCGCGATCACCAGTGGAATTCAGCAATGTCCGCAGCCGAAACAGACTGGGGCGTTTCCGAAAAGGCCGCAGCCCTCCATCGCTCCGCCCTCTCTGGGACGATCACTGCGGGTTTGCCTATGCCAAGGGACCGATCCTCGAGGGGCTGGAACGCTGGCGTCGCTCCGGCATTGGTTATCTCTCAGTCAATATCGGCTATGACGTCACGCCCTGGACATTGACGGTGGAAGCTGCCTCCCAATATCGGCGCTGGATTGCCAACCACCCCGATACGCTGGTGCAGGCAGAGAAGCCGGGCGATGTCCGCCGCGCACGCGATGAGAGCAAGCTTGCCATCACCTTCGACATCGAGGGCATGGATTCCCTCAACGGCGATGTCGGCATGGTCGATCTTTACTATCGGCTCGGCGCGCGTCAGATGCTGTTCGCCTATAACCGCAACAACCTCGCCGGCGGCGGCTGCCACGACGATGACATCGGGCTCACGGATTTCGGCCGGGATGTGGTGCGCGAGATGAATCGCGTCGGCATGGTTGTGGATTGTTCCCATTCCGCCTATCGCACCACCATGGAGGCGATGGAGCTTTCGCAAGCCCCCGTCATCTTCAGCCATTCAAATGCGCGCAAGCTTTGCGATCACGAACGCAATATCCGCGACGATCAGATCGAGGCTTGCGCGGCCGCCGGCGGGGTAATCGGCGTGACGGGCGTGGGCCGTTTCCTCGGCCCCAACGGTCCGACAGTCGAACATCTGGTCGAGCATATCGACTATATGGTTGATCTCGTCGGTGCCGAGCATGTCGGCTTCGGCATGGATAGCGTGCTGCACCACCACAAGCCGCACCAGCCCTTCACCCGCAGCCGCACCTATTGGCCGGAGCGCCAGTATCCCGACAGCGGATCCGGCTATATCGGGCCCGAGGAGACACCACGCCTGACCCAGGCGCTGCTCGACCGCGGTTATGACGAGAAAAGCATCCGCGGCATTCTGGGCGAGAATTTCCTGCGGATCGCCGAGACCGTCTGGCGCTGACCCGCCCGGCTACTGGGCCGGCGGAATTTTGCTGGGATCGAAGATGTACTGACCGAAATCCGCCGGCGCGGGTGGCCGGGGATCGGCGTAGTCGCTCGGGTCGGTCGACGGATTTGGATCGATGTCGCCCTGGTTGAGATAGAAGCGCGAGCGGCTGCCATCCTGCAGCGTCACCTCGCCGACAACCTGTTCGGTACCCCCATTCGGCCCATCCACATGGACCTGTCTGACCACGCTGAAACCCACCGACGGATCGAGGTTGAAGCAGTGCCCCTGCTGGGCGATTTGCTGAATCGCGCCGTCGTCCGCCTTGGCGGCGATGGCGCCGTTGATGCTCGCGGTTGCCTGGGCACCGCTGCAGGCGGCCACGCCCTGGTTCTTGCTGTGAACGAGCTGGGCTTCAGCGATGCCGCCGGAAGCCGACAACAGCAGGGCCGAAACAATGGCGACGACGCCAGACCGCCATGAAGAATTTGCCATGATGTCTATCCTCGGCTGACGCGCGATCTTCCGCCGTCAGGGTGGCGCCGTCAACGTGCCGTTGAGCTCGATCGAGATGCCGGCAAGGGCCGTGCTGTTCAGCAGGCCGAACGCCTGGCCCGATGTAGTGACATGGGCCTGACGCAGCACATTCACGGAGCCCGCACTGGCTTTGGCGAGCGGATTCTGCAGTCCCAGCAGCTGGATATCGCCGGAAACGCCGTCCGCGTGGATGGCGACACTCGCATCGGCCCGCGACCATGAGCCATTGGCCAGCGCCAGCGAGCGCAGGTTGCCGTCGACGGTGACATTCGCGGCTTCCAGGCGCATCAGAGCATCGGCGACGTCGTGATGGGCCGATCCAAAGACACCGTCGCCGAGCCCAACCGCATGAACCGTGACATTGCCGAGTATGAACAGATTGCCCCCGGCGTTCACATCGAGCGAGGCATCGGCAACCCCGATCCCGGCATGGCCGAGCGGATCGGCCGATGCGAGGACGGCGAGTGCCGGAACATGCGAGTTCGCGCCGAAGATCGATGCGTTGCCCAGCGGCGCCAGATTGACCATGGCTTCCGCTGCGGCAGAATCCGCGCCGCCCAGGCCGACATCGGCATGGGCTTCCACGTCGACGGACCCGTCGAAGATCTCGCTGAGCGGGGTGTTGTGGGCTCTGTCGGCGAACAGATCGGCCACGGCATGAACATCGCCCACCGCGTTGCCGCTGGCGGTTGCCACCACGTTGGTCACGCCGTTAACCTGAAGAGCGCCTGCATCGGAGAAGCTTGCTTCAGCATGCGCACAGATGCTGCCGCCGACATTGATGCCGTTCGTTTTGGCTTCGACGTCGAGGCCATCGGTGATGGTGATGCCCAGATTCCCATCGCGGGCGAAGAAGCCGGCCGAGGCCAGCATATTTCTCGCCACATTGCTTCCGCTGGCTATCGCATCGACCGTTAGCGACTGGATTTGCGCACCCTTCGCCTGCTCGGGCGCCAAGGCGATGGCGATGATCGAGCCCGCCGAATGGCCATTGGCGTCGGCGCGAATGACGACAGGGCCTTCGATCGCGAGGTCGTTGCCAAAGGTCTCTCCCAGCAGGCCATGGGCATCGGCCTTGATCAGGTTGACATCGTGGCCGCTGGCACTCGCCCAGGCGAGAATGGCGGGGCTGCCCGGCCGGCCGGGATCCATGTCGATATGCGGGTCGTGCACGGCAGCATAAGTGACCGCGAGGATTTCTCCGACGTGGCTGTTCTGGCCGGTGCCATGGGCGATCGCTCCAACCGATAGTGGGACGTTCACGTTCGCCGTCCCGCCATTGTTCCATGACTTCACGAAGCCGCCGGCGCTGGCGATGATGTTGTTGATATGAACGCCATTTGCCTCCGCTCGCGCCAACAGGCTTCCCTCATCGGCGCCCGGGTTGATCCTTATGTGATTGGCCTGGAGGCTGTAACTGGCCGTGGCAAACACCTCGTTGCCACGGAAATCCGGCCCGTTGCCGCTGCCGTTGGCATTGGCCAGCACCGTGATCCCGTCGCTCGAAATGAACGTCGCGTTGGGATGGGCGCCGCTGCTGTAGACATGCACGCGCGCTTCCGCGCAGGTCAGGTTCGCATCATGCCCGGTCGCTTCCGCATCGATCAGGATGTGATCCGGCACGTGCAATTGTCCCGATCCGACACGAAAGACGATCCGCGCATCCGCCGAGGCGGTGTTGACATGGGTTCCGGACGTCAGGCTGCGAATTGTGACCGGACCGTTGATCGAGATGATATCGGGCTTGATCCATCCGCCCCGGATATCCGCGGTGGCATTCCCATAGACACCCTGTCCCTTGAGATAGGAGCCGGACTCGATGGCCTCGAGGTCGAGAGCGCCCCCGATATGAACGGTCCGGGAGAAGTTTCTCGGCACGCCGCTGGAGCCATAGAAGCCAACCGCCGTATCATTCCTGCGCATTTCGTTGCCGATGGCAAAATGGGCATCGGCCCATACCGTGCTGGCCAGCGCGCTCGGCAGACCATGGCCGGTGGCATCACCGAGAACGCTGACATTCCCGTCGACGTATACCTGAAGGCCGGCGAGGCCGGCGTAGGCGAGAGCGTCCACGGCGTGACCGATGGAATTGCCATCGACATGGGCTTCGACGTCGATCCCCTTCCTGAAATGGATATAGCCGCCGCCAAAGTCGTCCAGGAGCGCGCCATAGTTCTGGCTGTTTGCCGAATTGGCGACGATCAAGCGAGCTGCGGCAATGTCGTTATTGGCGCCGCTGCCGTGCACTGTCGCCTTCACAGTGGCTTGTCCGTCCACGGCAACAGCGGCGCCGTAGAGCTCGGCGGATGCATGCGCCTTGGTGAAGTTGATCAGGTTGCTGTCGCCGAACGCGTTGGCCTCGACGTCGACCGCGTTCTGGAAGTGCACGTGAGCGGCGTGCGGATGGGTGCGCCAATAGCCCTTGGCGGCATTGGTCGTTCCAGCGCCCGCGATCAGCGTGGCACAGGCAAGGATGCCACCGTTCGCGGGCCCATTTACGAAATGGATATCGTTGCCGCTGGCCGTCGCCTTCACGGCTGTCCGGCCGTCGACTTGCACCTGCTTGCCCGCAAACAGTGCCTCCGCCTTGGCGGCGGCCTTTGCTGCTGCTGCGGCACTGCTGTGATCCAGCGCAATGGCCGCGACGTTTACCGCACCCCAAATGTGAACGCTGCTCGCGGCGTTGGTGACCACGTTGTTGCCGATCACCGAATGGGCCTGCGCGGCAATCAAGGTGGCATTCGCCTGCTCGCTGCCGCTCGAGCCGTGGGCATTCGCCAAAACAGTGACCGCGCCCCTGACGATGTCATGGTTCCTGGCCAACAGATTCACTTCGGCGCTCGCATCGGCATCGTGGCCGGAGGCCACCGCTTCGACGTCGATGAAGCCGGCGGCGCTAAACTGGTTGGCGGCATTGGCGGAGAACAGGGCATGGTAATCGCCGACGCCCGCCGACTTCACCGTCACGTTCTTGACATAGATGCTGCCATTGTTGGTGGCCTTCAGCACAACGTCGCCCGCCTGGTTGACGCCCGGCAGGCCGGTGCCGCTGATGAAGCTCAGCCGATGCGTGCCGTCGCCGATGTTGCCCGCCGCCGTCAGGGTGATGTCGCCGCCGCCGGTGCGAATCGTATCATTCACACCCAGCACGACGATGTTGCCGGCACCTGCCGTGCCGGCATGCAGGGTCAAATCGCCGGGGCCGCCCGCCAGGACGTTGTCCGTCAAATCCTGGATGGTGATGTTACCGGCAGCATTGACCAGGAAGCCGGCACCATTTTGCAGCAGGGCTTCCAGCTTGTGCTCGCCGATGCCGCTCGCGGTCTGGCCGCTGGTGGCGTTTCGGATGGTGAAGTTGGTTGGGTCGACATAGAGCAGCCCGCCCTTGCCGGGGTCGATCGACCCGTTGAGCCCGACCGTCTTGCCCGAGACCTCGATGAACCCGCCCTTGCCCGTGGCTCCACCGGCCGCCGAGACGAAGGCCATCTGCTCGATGTTGTCGCCCTCGACAGCCTTGGTGATGATCTGGCCGCCATTGCCCGCACCCGACCCACGCGCCGTGACCTGGCCACCGATGTTGATCGCATCGCCCGTCACCAGCACAGAGCCGCCCTGACCGTTCGGCGCAAACGCATCCGCGTCCACAACACCGTTCAGGTTCACAACCGCATTGACGACTTCAGAGGCGACGTTGGCCGAGATGATCACCTGGCCAGAGCGCGCCTGCAGCGTCCCGGAGTTGTCGACACCAACAGCCTTGCCGTCGCTCACGATCTTCTCGACCGCACCCGCCGGCACAACAAAGTTGATCAGGCCCGTCCCGCTGAGGTCGAGGGTGAACTGGTTCGTGCCAGCCAGCGCAATCGTGCCCAGGTCAGCCTTGATGAAGCCCGTGTTCTGAACATACGGCGCCGCCAGGATCGCAAAGCCCCCGTTGGAGACCGAGATCGACCCCTGGTTGATCACCGCCCCATAGCCAGTCCCGCTGTAGCTGGCCACCAGGCTCGGATCCCCATTCACCGTCATCGCCGTGGTCGCGAGCAACGCGCCCACATTCACCTGCGAGGTCCCCGTGAAGGTGATGCCCGCAGAGTTCAGGATGAACACACGCCCATTGGCGTTCAGCGCACCGGCCAGATAGGAGGGAACCCCGCCGATAACCCGGTTGATCGCTACCGACGTGCTGCCCGGCTGATAGAAATTGACCGTCTCACCAGTCTGGATCGAGAAGTCCTGCCAGTTGATGCTGAGGACATTGCTCGTCTGGTTGATGTTCGTCGTCGTGCCGTCGGGGTTGGTGATCGTGCCCGTACCGCCCGTCACCTGGCCACCCGTCGGGCCGGCCAGCGCCACACCGCCCGCGCCCAGCAGCACAACGCCGCTGAACAGCACCATCAAACACGAAGACACTTCCTGACGCTTCTTGTTGCGCCAGCGCTTCCAGCGGAACTCAACACGGCCTTCGCGCATGTGGAAGTTGTTCATCGCATGCCCTCGGTACTGGAAAATTTTCGAATGCGGGAACGACGCGGCGTCGCAGACGCCGTGCCCGAGATCTGGTGTTCCCAAGGAAGAAACTTTACGCCCGGCTCGCTGTGATAGATGCCGCAGGCAGGCTGCATGCCGCCCTCTCGTCATCGCGTGGCCATGTCGCTTCACACCGCCGGGAATGCCATGCAATCCGGCGTTGTGACTCGGAGCTTAGTCCGATCGCATTACCAACTAGCTAATCAGGGCTTTTTGGGCTGGAGGCAAATTCGTGGCAGATGGAACTTCACGCCGACACAATCTTCAGACGAAAAAAAGTGTCGCCGTCGCCGCGAAGACGGGCAGCAGAACGATGGTGGCCCAAAAGACATAAGCGAGAAATGTCGGCATACGCACGCCCTGCTGTTCGGCGATGCTGCGCACCATCAGGTTCGGTGCATTGCCGACATAAGTGAGGCCGCCCCAGAAGGCAGCACCCGCTGAAATCGCCACCAGGGTGGTGGCCTGCGGACCCATCAGAACATTGGGATCGCCACCCGCCGCATTGAAAAACAACAGAAAGGCTGGCGCATTATCGAGGACGCTCGACAACGCTCCCGCCGCGGTGAAATACGCCCAGGCGATCGTTTGTCCGCCGGCGCCGGTCACCACACGCAGCAGACCGGCCATGGCACCGCTGGAGCCCGCTTCGAGGATCGCCAACAGCGGCAGGATGCAGGCGAAAATGCCGGCAAAGACAATCGCCACTTCGGCGATCGGACCCCACTCGAACCGGTTTTCTCTGCGAACCTGCCGCGGTGTGAGCGCAAGAGAGGCCGCGGCCAGCGCTACGAGACCGATGAGCCGCACAGCATCCGGCAAGGGGAGCGCCACAGCGCCGAGGGAGAAAGAGATTGGCGAGGTCCATAGGCCACAGGCGATCTGCAGGATGATGGCGCATACCAGCAGCGGAAGATTGGCCAGCCCTTCAAGGCCGAGCGCATTGTGCACCTCTCGGTGCTGGGCACGCGCCGCAGAATCCTCGCGCGGATAAAGCAGCAGGGAATCCAGTGCAATATAGATGGCGATGAGCAGTCCCGCGACGAACAGGGTCGGGGCAGCCATCATGCGGACCGTCCACAGGAACGAGACGCCGCGCAGATAGCCGATCAACAGCGGTGGACCCATCGGTGAAAGGGCGCCGCCGATATTGCAGACCAGCAGAATCAGAAACAGCAGGCTGTGAGCGCGGTAACGCCGCCAGCGATTGGCCCGCATCAGCACCGGCAGGAACAGTAACGTGGCACCTGGCGTGCCGATGATGCCGCCGGCCACCGTGCCCAGGGCAAAGAGAAGCGCGTTCTCCACCGGATGGCCCGACATGCGCGATCGGATATGGATTCCTCCGCTGATGACGTAGAGGGCGCCGATGGAGATGACGAAGGGCGCGTAATCGAGCAGCAGCAGGTTCGCCAGCGCTGCCCCGCCTCGACCCGCGAAGCGAAGAATCAGTGGAAGAACCGACGCGACGATCCAGAGCGCGGTCAACTTGCCGTAGTGACGTGACCAGCCCGCCGGCCACAGCGTTTGCGCAAAGGCGATGGTCAGCAGAAGCCCGAAGAAAGGAATTCCCCAGACGAGGCCAAGGCTCGGGCCATCGAGCAGTTGGGCGAAAAAGCCGGCCGGCAACGGGCGTTACGCGGCAGCGGCGCGCTGCGCGGGCAGCATCATGCCGCGCGCGGCGGAGCCAGCAGGCGATCCGTCGCGCGAAGATAGGCAGCGAAATCCGCCGCCAGATGCTGCGCATCGACGGCATGCAGCGGTGCCATCGGCGGCAGGGTGCGCGACCAGGCTGGATCGCCTGTTTCACTTGCGATCCAGCTCTTGAGACAGGCAACAAAGGCGGCCCGCGACATGATGCTATCGGCTTTCAGGATCGCGGGCACCAGCTTGCGCCGCTCGGTGATGTTGGGCGCGTCGACCAGGCGGCGGATCAAGGGCGCGATCACGTTGCCGAGGCCGCAGATGGTGCCCGCACCATGGTGCTGAAGCGCCAGGTGGATGTGGATCTCGCTGCCGGTGAAAATGGCCAGCGTCGAGAAGCGGCGCAGCAGCTCCTCGGTATAGCCCCAGTCGCCGCCGCTATCCTTCATGCCGACGATGATGCCGGGATAGCGCTCGATCAGCCGGCGGATCACCGGCGGGCGCACCGGCACGCCGCAGGCGCCGGGTATGTGATAGAGGAGAGCCTGCAGCCCGGGCTCGCCGATCTGGTCGATCAATGCGGCATAGAAACGGAAAATGCCCTCGTCGGCGATGCCGTCGCGAAAGAAGAACGGCGGCATCAACAGCACTCCGGCGACATTCGCCTTGGTCGCCTGGCGCGCCAGCTCGACGGAATCGGGTAACGAGGCGGCACTTGCCGAGACGATCAGCTTATCGGCGGGAAAACCCGCCGCCAGCATCTCATCCAGAACGCGCACGCGTTCGGCCGCGCTGAAGGCGGGCCCCTCGCCTGTCGTGCCGAACAGGCCGATCCCGTCGCAGCCAGCTGCGATCAGCCGCCGGCAATGAGCCAAAAGACGGCCAACAACGCCGCGGTAATTGCCGTCGACCGGCGTCAGCGCCGCCGTCCAGAACCCTGCCAGCCGTCTCGCCATGGAAGCCGCCCCTGCCGCCGTCCGCCCTCGACGCTGTCACTTTAGCGCCAGGCAGGTCGCGAATTGCATCAGCAATCGTACGCTGCATCAATTCGGGCGCTCTCGCGGCTGATTGTCAACAATCATTCCTTGACCATGCAAGAAGTGGTGCGATATTTCTCGAACCAGGGGGATGAGCGTGCAGAAGTTGCTCGATTCAAGAATCGACCGGCCGAAAGTCGACCGGCGTTCTCTCGACCGGCGCGTCGCCGATGCGCTGCGGGAAGAGATACTGAGCGGGCGCTTTCCGCCCGGTTTCCGGCTGGTGGAAACCTGGCTTGCTCAGCAGCTTCAGGTCAGTCGCGGTACGGTGCGCGCGGCCCTGTCGGAACTCACCCATCAAGGCCTAGTCGACCAGGTCGCCTATACCAAATGGTCGGTTCCCGACCTGCGTGCCCAGGATGCGTGGGAGCTCTACACATTGCGCGCGACGCTCGAGGGGCTCGGCTCCTATCTTGCCGCCGAGGCAATGACGCCAGGCAAGGGCGCGGAGCTCAACGCGAGCTTCGAGCGCCTGGTGGAATCGGCCAGGGTCGGCGAGGTCGGGCCGGCGGTGGAGGCGGATCTGGTGCTCCACAAGACCATCGTCGGACTGTCCGGTCATGGCCGCCTGATCAAACAATACGAAATCCTGGAACAGCAGCTTCGCCGCTACATGACGAGCTCGAACGCGCTGATGCATGACACGCGCGAAATCGGCGACCAGCATCGCCCGCTCGTGGAAGCAATCCTGGCAGGCCAGGCAGGCGAAGCCGAAGCGCTGGCCAAGTCCCACAACATGACCGAGGGCCGCAAGCTCTATAACAAATTGCTCCAGATCGAACAGGGCGCGGCCGCTTCACCGCAGCCGAAACCGCGCGATAACCGAGGCTGAGAAGGGAGACGTGCCGTACTAACGCCTAGGAACGCAAAAAAACTGCGCTCAACAAAAACCATCAGGGAGGAACACACAATGTCGAAGCTGATCGATAAATCCATGAAGCGCCGCACTTTCCTCGCGGCGAGTGCCGCAGCAATTGCCATGCCGTTCATCGCCCGCTCCGCGCGCGCCGGTGGAAAAGTCATTCGCATTTCCACGCCCGGCTCGCCTGATGAATGGCAGTCCAAGGCAATGGAGGAATTCAAGAAGGAGCTCAACACCGCCGCGCCCGGGCAATTCGACGTGCAGAACTATTACAACGGCACGCTGTTCGCCCAGGGCACCGAAATCGAGGCAATGCAGCGTGGAAATCTGGAGGTGGGCCTGATCTCTCCCCAGGACATCGCCGTGCAGCTTCCGCCGTATTCCATCTTCACCACCGGCTATCTGATGCGCGACCCCAAGCATCTGGACGCGGTCTATGACGGCGATATCGGCAAGGAATATGGCGAGCACGTTTCCGCCAATGTCGACATCCACATCATCCGCAGCCAGTATCTCGGGACTCGCCATGTCATCCTGCGCCAGCCGCGCGACGTACAGACGCCGGCGGACATGAAGGGCCTGAAGCTGCGCATGCCGGGCTCGGAAACCTGGCAGTTCCTTGGCAACGCGCTGGGCGCCAACGCCACGCCGCTCGCCTTCGAGGAAGTCTATCTCGCCATGCAGACCGGCACGGTCGACGGGCTCGAGAACCCGCTGCCGGATGCGGAAGCCGCCAAATTCTACGAAGTCTCCAAGCAGGTTGTGTTGACCGGCCATATGGTCTCGAACACCTTCTTTGCCATGGCGAACGGCTTCTGGAAGGGACTGTCGCCGGAGGAGCAGGCGGCGATCGAGGCGGCAGAGGCCAAGGCCAAGGCGTTTAACGATGCCGGTGTGGTCCAGACCGAGGCCGACGCGAAGACCTTCTTCGAGGGCAAGGGCGTCAAAGTCACCTCGCCGAACGTGCAGTCGTTCCGCGACAAGGTGCAGAAGGCGTTTATCGAGTCGAAGTTCGCTGCCGAGTGGCCCAAGGGCATGATGGATCGCATCAACGCGGCAGGGGCATAAGCGAAGGCCTGTGCCGTCTCTGCAAGCCAAGCTGAGACGAGGCGCCGAACTGATCGCGGCCAGTCTGTTCGCGGTCATGTTCGGCGCCTTCATCATCCAGGTGGTCTCGCGCTATGTGTTCGACGATCCTGTGTCCTGGTCTCTGGAAGTGTGCTCGATCACCTATGTGTGGATCGTATTCCTGGCCAGCGCCACGATCCTGAAGCCACGCGAGCACATCACGTTCGACATGCTCTATGCGACGCGCAGTGCGGTGTGGAAACGCCGCTTCGCGATCTTCACCACTGCCTGCATCCTAGCGATCTTTCTCTACTGCCTGCCCACCACGATCGGCTACGTCGCATTCTCGGCCCGTCATCACACACCGATCATGGGCATCAGGCTTGACGTCATTTACTCCGTTTTTGCCATTTTCATGATCGGGACCATC
>CAZQLF010000046.1:0-11107 GCA_964594035.1 uncultured Rhodospirillaceae bacterium
GATTTCCCCCAGCCATGTGCGCGCCGCGCGCTCGCTGGGCGCGGGCCCGTTCTATGCGTTTTGGCGCATCTATTTCCCGCAGACGCTGCCCGGCATCGGGGCCGGATGCCTGCTGACCTTCATTCTGGCACTCGGCTACTACATCACGCCTGCGCTGGTGGGTGGGCCGACGGACCAGATGGTGAGCTATTTCGTGGCGCTCTATACCAACCGCGAGCTGAACTGGGGCATGGCCTCCTCGCTCGGCGCCATCCTGCTCGCCGCCACGCTGATCCTCTACTACGTCTACAACAAGCTGGTCGGCGTCGACCGGCTGAAGCTGAGCTGACGATGGCCATTCCCGCCTATGCTTCGCCGACCGAACGGGTCTGGTACTACGTGCACCGGCTGTTCTGCGCACTGGTGCTGCTGTTCCTGATCTCGCCGATCCTGGCCATCATTCCACTGTCGTTCAATTCTGTGCCGTTTTTCAGCTATCCCATGCCGGGGCTGTCGCTGCGCTGGTACCAGGATTTCCTTCTGACCGATCGCTGGCGTGGCGCGTTATTCAACTCGCTGTTCGTGGCTACCTCGGTCACCATCCTGTCGACGGTCCTGGGAACGCTGGCTGCGCTGGGGCTCAGCCGGCCCAACTTCCCGTACCGCAATCTGGCGATGAGCATCCTGATCTCCCCCATCGTTGTGCCCGTCGTGATCACCGCCGTCGGCATGTACTTCTTCTATGCCGATATCGGGCTGCTCAACACCTATGCCGGCCTGATCCTGGCCCACACGACGCTGGCCACGCCCTTTGTGGTGATTACGGTGACCGCCACATTGACCGGCTTCGACCACTCGCTGATCCGCGCCGCCCAGGGCCTAGGCGCCCAGCCGATCACGGTGTTCATGAAGGTCATCCTGCCGCTGATTCTGCCTGGCATGATCTCCGGCGCGCTCTTCGCCTTCGGCACCTCCTTCGACGAGGTCGTCGTGGTGCTGTTCATCGCCAGCCCCGAGCAGCGCACCCTGCCGAAAGTCATGTTCGCCGGCATCCGCGAGCAGATCAGCCCGACCATCACCGCAGCAGCCACGATCCTGATCATGTTCTCGGTAGCCCTGCTGACGACGGTGGAATTGCTGCGCCGGCGCTCCGAGCGGCTGCGCGGTATCCGGAACTAACGCTTCTGGCCGGTGCTGGACTTGCGCCAGCGCGCTCCCTAGATTCCGCGCATGTATCGCGACAACAGCCTGATCCCGAGCGAGACGGTGCGGCTTGCCGCCCTCGGCCTTTTGACCGAGAGCCGGCGCAGTTACGCCGATCTCGCCAGCGAGGTGCGGCATATCAGCGCCCGCCTGGTGGGGCCATCGCTCGATCTGCTGGGTCCGTCCATCGAGTTGCTGAAGGTCGAGGAACTGGCAAGCGTTGATGGCGATGGATTTCTGATCATCACCGAGAAGGGCCGGACCGAACTTCAGCGCCTGCTGAAAGCCCCGCTGCGCGGGCCGATCGGCGAGGTCAACAAGCTGATCATTGCGCTCAAGCTGATGTTTCTCGGAGCGCTCGGACCCGAAGACCGCCTGATGCAGGTCGAGATGCTGGCCGAGATCTTCGAGCAGGAGCTGGCACGCCTCGTCGACCTTCGCGCCCATCTGACGAGTCGCCCCGGCCTGCTGCTCGACTGGCTTGACCACGATATCAGCCAGGTCGAAGAGCGCATTGCCTGGTTTCGCGATTTGCTCGGAAAACTGGAGACTCGATCAGAATAGGTGCTGGCCGCCGGTGACGAAGATCTCGGTGCCGGTCACGTAGCTGAAATCCCCGCCGCAGAGCTGATAGACCGCGGAGGCCACCTCTTCCGGCCTGCCCATGCGATGCATGGGGATGCGCGGGATCAGGCTTTCATATTCCGGCCCCACCATGGCCGTCTCGATCTCGCCGGGCGCCACCGCATTGACCCGCACACCGAGTTCGGCGAACTCCACCGCCATTTCGCGGGTCAGCGCCGAGAGTGCTGCCTTGGAGGTGCTGTACGCCGAGCCAGCGAAGGGATGGATCGCGTGGCCCGCGATCGAGGTGATGTTGACGATCACGCCCTGGCCGCGATGAAGCGCCTGGGCGAGACCGCGCGCCAGCACCAGGGGCGCGAAGAAGTTGAGCTGGAAGACGTCGCGCCAGCCATCGATCTCGCCATTCAGGATGCCTAGGCGTTCCTTGAACTCGGTCTTGGGCGAGATCGCAGCATTGTTGACAAGTGCGTGCAGGGCGCCGCCAGCGAGATACTCATTCGCCTCAGCGACGAGCTTGTCGACGTCTTCCGCCTTGGCGAGATCGGCGGTGATATGCCGGCTCCAGTTCGGGTCCCGCTTGCATTCCTCCGGAACATCTTCCCGGCTGCATGTCAGGATGCGCCAGCCCTCGCTGCTGAAGCGCTTCACCGTGGCATGGCCGATGCCGCGGCTGGCGCCCGTCAGGATGACGGTCTTCTTCGCGGCGGTCGCTACATCGGCCATCAATGGGCCATCAGCACCGGGATCTTGGAGCTCGCCAGCACTTCGCGGGTCGCACCACCCAGGATCATCTCGCGCAAACGGCTGTGGCCATAGGCGCCCATGACGAGCAGGTCGCAGTTCTGCCGGGTCGCTTCTTCGAGCAGCGCCTGGCCGACATGCTTGCCCTGCGGATCGACGGTTTGCACCGCCGCCTTCACCTTGTGCTTGGCGAGATAGGCGACGAGTGCATCGGGCGTGGCGCGCTTGTCGAAGCCTGGGGCCGTCAGCACCGTCACCATCTCTGCCTTTTCCAGATAGGCGACGGCCGCCGAGACGACACGGCTCGCCTGCGCGCTGCCGTTCCAGGCAATGGCAATGCGCTTGCCCACGCTCGGGGGGCTCGCACTGGGAGCAACCAGCACAGGCCGGCCGGTATCGAACAAGGCGGAATCGAGACTCGCTGCCATCTGGCCATCGGCCGCGGCATCGGGCCGTGCGACCACCGTTAGGTCCACCAAGCGGCCGGCGGAAGCCAGCACAACAGGCTCCGGCCCCGTCTCCTGGCGCCAGGTGATAGCCATGCCGGCCTTGGCAGACGCCTTGTCGTAAACCGAACGGGCGCGCTGCGAGCGGCCATCGACCGACTTCGACATGGCGTCCATCACCTGTTCCACCATGGCACCCGACATACCTTCGCCGACGATGGGGACCAGGGTCGCCGGGTCGGCGCGCACATGCAGTACCTCGAGCGCCGCGCCGAAGGTCTTGGCGACACTCACCGCCGTATCCAGCGTAGCTTCGGAAAGCGGGCTGCCGTCGATCAGGGCCAAAATGGCTTTAGGTGTCATCTCTTTGCTCCTTCAATACGGGAATTGGTCAATTCAGGTTTTCGGGTCAGGTTGTCGGGTGACGGCAGGAACCGGTCCAGATCATGCGAAGCGGGGCCTCGCTTCCGCAAGCCCCGCCGGATCCTGGTGAATAATCACCTCGGCGCCGGGAAAAGCCACCAAAATTGCATCTTCCACCTCGTCGGAGACCTCATGGGCGCGGCTCAACGGCATGTGGCCGTCGAGCTCGAGGTGGAACTGGATGAAGGTCGCCTGGCCCGAGGAACGTGTGCGCAGGTCGTGTAGATCGCGCACCGCGTTATGGGCGAGCGCAATGTCGCGGATCCTGCGCCGGGCGGCATCGGGCAGCTCGCGGTCCATCAGCAGATCGAAAGCGCCCTGGGCAATTTGCCAGGCCGTGTAGAGGATGTAGAGACCGATCACGGCGGCGAAAAGCGGGTCGACGAAGGTCCAGCCGAACTGGCGCCACAGGATGAGCGCTGCAATAACCGCGCAGTTCACCAGCAGGTCGCTGAAATAGTGCAGCGAATCCGCCTTGATGGCGACCGAGCCGGTGCGGCGGACCACGGAACGCTGGAAGGCAACCAGGGAAATCGTCGCGACGATCGACACGATCATCACGCCGATGCCGAAAGCGCTGTTCTGCAGCGCCGAAGGATTGACCAGCCGGTTGCCCGCCTCGACCAGCAGAAAGGCGGCGGACCCGGCGATGAAGGCGCTTTGCCCCATGGCGGCCAGCGGCTCCGCCTTGCCATGTCCGAAGCGGTGTTCCCTGTCAGCCGGAACCAGGGCTGTGCGCACAGCCAGCAAGTTGATGACGGAGGCCGCCATGTCGAGCAGGGAATCGATCAGGGTGGAGAGCATGCTGACGGAGTCCGTCAGCAAATAGGCGACGATCTTGATCGCGATGAGCGCGACGGCAACCCCGACCGAGGCGTATGTAGCCAGCCGCATCAGCCGGCCGCTATCGGCAATGAGTGAAGGTGCTTCGCCAGACATCAGGGAAAGAGCTTGGTCGTCGCCCAGCCGTCGCCCTCACTCGAGTAAACCGTACGGTCATGCAAGCGGAAGGGCCGGTCTTCCCAGAATTCGATCCGCCGGGGAACCACGCGAAAGCCGGACCAATGCGGCGGACGCGGAACGCTACCCAGGCCGAACTTCGCGGTGAACTTGGCGATGCGCGTCTCCAGGGCGTAGCGGTTCTCCAGGGGGCGCGACTGATCCGAGGCCCAGGCGCCGATCTGGCTGCTACGCGGCCGGGAGGCGAAATAGGCATCCGCTTCTTCGAGCGTCGTCAGTTCAACATCGCCCTCGATGCGCACACTCCGGCGCAGCGACTTCCAGTGAAAGGTCAGCGCAGCCTTGCGGTGCGACAGCAGCTGCTGGCCCTTGCGGCTTTCGTAGTTCGTGTAGAAGACGAAGCCGCGCTCATCGAACCCCTTTAACAACACCATGCGCAACGAAGGCATGCCATCCGGGCCTACCGTGGCCAGGCTCATGGCATTGGCATCGTTGGGCTCTTTTGCCTCGGCCTCCTTGAACCAGGCCTCGAACAGACGATAGGGTTCGGCATGGTCGTTATGGGTCGCGGCGGGGGCTGAAACGCTCATGGCCTTGGCCTGTCGCATGAATTCCGGATCGAGACGGCATGTTAACCCAGCCGCTTGCGCTGCGGCCAGCCGCGATGGAGAAGCGGCAGGTATTCCTCGGCGCGGCATTCTATCATTATATCAATGTTACCATGGGGTTACGGGGAAGCGGCGGATCTGCCCGGCATGCGCAGCATGCAGGTGAGGTCGCTGCCTGTGGCAGGCGACCATGCGTGATCCATATGACGTTCTTGGGGTGCCCAACGGCGCATGTTCGGAAGACATCAGGCAAACCTGTCGCCGGCTAGCGAAGAGGTTCCACCCCGATCTGAACCCCGGCAATTCGCCGATCGAACAGACCTTCAAGGAAGTGACGGTCGCCCATGATGTGCTGGGCGATCCGGAGAAGCGCGCCCGTTTCGACCGCGGTGAGATTGATGACGTCGGCGCCGAACGGCCACGGCGCTCCTGCTACAAGAATCATGCGCCGGGCGATTGGGCCGGGCGAGATCGCCACTGAAGGTCGTCCAACCCAATATGATTGACGGGGAACTTCGCGATTTTCTCGAGCGTGGGAACCTGTCTGACCCCTATGATGCACGGGGCAAGCTGGAAGGGTCCTGATGCGCCGGTTGAGCGAAGTAGAGGACGAGCTCTCCCTTGAGGGTGACATGCTGCGCAACTGGATCGAGCAGCGCTGGATCCGCCCCACCATGGACGAGGGCGAGCCGCTGTTCGACGAGGCTGACATGGCTCGCGCGCGCCTGATCGCCGAGCTGCGCCAGGACTTCAATGTCAGCGACGAAGCCATGCCGGTGGTCCTCAAGCTGCTCGATCAGGTCTATGCACTGCGCAAGGCGCTCAACGACCTGACCATGGCGATCAAATCCTGCCCGCAGGATGTGCAGGACATCATTTCCAGCAAGCTGAAATAGTGCCGTTTCGGCGGCAATCCGCCCGCCCTCGTTGACCAAAAACCCGGTTTCTGTAGGATGCCCGGGCGTCACCAAACCTGATTTTTACGTCATTTAGTGGGGTTACATGAGCGAGCGAAGCGGGCTTATGGCCGGCAAACGTGGCTTGGTCATGGGCGTTGCCAACGACCGCTCGATCGCCTGGGGCATCGCCCGCGCGGTGGCGGCCGAAGGGGCAAGCCTGGCCTTTACCTATCAGGGCGAAGCCCTGCACAAGCGGGTCAAGCCGCTGGCAGATTCGGTGAATGGGACGCATCTGCTGGAATGCGACGTCACCAATGAAGCGAGCCTGAACACCGTCTTCGACACGCTGGCGAAGGATTGGGGCAGTCTCGATTTTGTCGTCCATGCCATCGCCTTTTCCGACAAGGAAGAGCTGAAGGGCCGCTACGTCGACACGTCGCGCGCCAACTTCACCATGACGATGGATATCTCCTGCTTCTCCTTCACCGCCGTCAGCCAGCGCGCGGTGAAGTTGATGCCCAAGGGGGGCAGTCTGCTGACCCTCACCTACTACGGCGCCGAACGCGTGATGCCGCATTACAACGTGATGGGCGTGGCCAAAGCAGCGCTGGAAGCAAGCGTGCGTTATCTCGCTGCCGATCTCGGCAGCGACAATATCCGCGTGAACGCGATCTCCGCCGGGCCGATCAGGACGCTGGCCGCCATGGGCATCGGCGATTTCCGCTACATCCTGCGCTGGAACGAACTGAACTCGCCGCTGAAGCAGAACGTCACCATCGAGCAGGTTGGCAGCGCGGGCCTCTACTTGCTGAGCGACCTTTCCCAGGGTGTCACGGGCGAGGTGCATCACGTCGACAGCGGCTATCACGTGGTGGGCATGCTGCGCACCGATGCCGTGCCGGAAGTTCGCACCATGCTGGCGAATTTCGACCCGAAGGATTGAGGCCTTGTCGGATAACAGCTTCGGCCGCCTGTTCCGCTTCACGACATGGGGCGAGAGTCACGGGCCGGCGATCGGCTGTGTCGTCGACGGCTGCCCGCCGCTTGTTTCACTCAGCGAGCCCGACATCCAGCCCTGGCTCGACAGGCGCAAGCCGGGACAATCGCGCTTCGTCACCCAGCGGCGCGAAAGCGACGCGGTGCGCATCCTCTCCGGCGTCTTCGAAGGTAAAACCACCGGCACGCCCATCAGCCTGATCATCGACAATGAAGATCAGCGCTCCAAGGACTACAGCGAGAACCGCGACAAGTTCCGCCCGGGCCACGCCGACTACACTTATTGGGCCAAGTACGGCATCCGCGATCACCGCGGCGGGGGCCGGTCCTCGGCGCGTGAGACAGCGAGCCGTGTTGCCGCCGGCGCCGTCGCCCGCAAGGTCATCGAACATGTGATGGGAAAGCCGCCCGTCATTCGCGGCGCCCTGATCCAGATCGGCAACCAGGCGATCGATCGTACGAACTGGGACTGGGCGGAGGTCGAGCGCAATTCCTTCTTCAGCCCCGATGCAAAAATCGTCGAACGCTGGACGGCACAGCTCGATGGATTGCGCAAGGCTGGCTCATCCGCTGGCGCGGTCATCGAGGTGATGGCCAGTGGCATGCCCGCGGGCCTGGGGGAGCCGATCTATGGTAAGCTCGATGCCGAGCTTGCCTCTGCCATGATGAGCATCAATGCGGTCAAGGGCGTGGAGATCGGCGCCGGTTTCGCGGCCGCGGCCCTCTCCGGCGAGACCAATGGCGATGCCATGCGCATGAAGGATGGCAAGATCGAATTCCAATCGAACAATGCCGGCGGGATTCTCGGCGGCATCTCAACCGGCCAGGACATCGTCCTGCGTTTCGCTGTCAAGCCGACCAGCTCGATCCTGATCCCACGCAAGACGGTCACGGCGACCGGCGATGAAACCGAGATCGCTACCAAGGGCCGCCACGATCCTTGTGTGGGCATCCGTGCGGTGCCCGTGGGCGAAGCCATGCTGGCCATTGTGCTGGCCGACCACCTGCTGCGTCATCGTGGTCAAGTCGGGGAAGGCAAGGTCGGGCCCCTCAGCGGTTGAACGCTCCAACTAGTTCGAGATGGGCCGACCAGGGAAACTGGTCGACGGGCGTGACCTGCGTCAGGCGAAACCCCGCATCCAGCAGGATCTTTGCGTCACGAGCGAAGCTCGAGGGGTTGCAGGAAACGCCGACCACGCAGTCGAGCCTGGAGCGGGCAATCTGCAACACCTGTTCCTTGGCGCCGGCACGCGGCGGGTCGAAAACCACTGCATCGAACTTGTTCAACTCGAGGGCGCCCAACGGTTCGCGCGCGAGATCCCGCCGCTCGCTGGTAATGCGCCCGCCTGCACTTCGTGCGGCTGCCGCGAGGGTTGCGAGCGATTCGGCATGACCCTCCACGGCATGTACACGCCGGCCCCGGGCAAAGGCAAAAGTGAAGGTGCCGCAGCCGGCATAGAGATCGGCGACTTTCTTTCGTTTGCCGAGCGCCTCGACTGCCAGCTTCACGAGTGCGGCTTCCCCGCCGGCGCTCGGCTGCAGGAATGCATCGGGTGGAAGATTGACAGCCGCACCACCAAACATCATGCGCGGCTGGCGCCGTAGCGCCACGGGCTCGGCATCGCTGCCGGCGCTGATACGGGCGAGGTCGAGGCGCTCGGCCAGCGCGATCAGCGCCTGCCTCCCTTCGAGTGATAACGGCCGCTTGTTCTTGAGCCAAAGATCGACCCCGGTGTCGCTCTTCGTCACCGACACATCGGCCATCTCGCCAGCACGCAGCACGGTGGCCAAAGTGGCACGCAGTGGCGCCAGCAACGCGGCCAACTCTGGCAACAGGATGTGACAGGTCGAAAGATCGACCACCCGGCTGCTGCCCATGGCGTTGAACCCCAGGACGACGTCCCTGCCCCGCCGCTCGGCGACGAGGACAGCGCGGCGGCGCGTGGCTGGCGGAATGGCGATCATCGGCGCAACCGGCACATCGATACCGCGGCGGCTGAGCGCCTCGTGCAGCAGTCCTTGCTTCCAGGCGCGATAGCTCTCGTGATTCAGATGCTGGACGGCACAACCGCCGCAATCGCCGAAATGGATGCAGGGAGGCGCCATTCGATCCGGCCCATCGGTCAGGCGTTCGATAATGCGCGCGGAATATCCGCCCTCCCGTTCGCCCTCGATCTGAACCTTCAGGCGGTCGCCGGGCGCGGCGTAAGGCACGAACAGCGTCATGCCTTCGGTATGGCCAATACCGTCACCATGATGGCCAAGCGCCGTGATCTCGACGTCGGTTGCGGTCGGTAAATCGACCTTCGGCTTGCGCTCCGCTGGCATATCCTGCTTATCTCTCGTTCTCACGCCCCGCTATCATAGCCGGACATGCGATTCGTCAAATTCCTCGCCAAATCGGTCGTCGTCATTTTCGCGCTGATCGGCCTGCTGTTCGTGCTCGGCATCCTGGCCATCGGCGCTGCCTGGCGCAGCCTGCCCGGCGTGGCGGTGGCCCCGCCGTCGGCGAATATGGTGTTGACCTTTGACCTCGCCGATGGGGTCAGCGAAGCCGGATCCGACAGCCCGTTTTCCTTCGCCGGGATCGACAAGTCGATCACCATGCTGGATGCGGTGCGCGGCATCGAGGCGGCCGCCAAGGATGGCCGCGTCAAGGTGCTGTTGCTTCATCTGGGCACTGGCGATTTGGATATCTCGCGCGCCGAGGAACTGGGCGATGCGGTGGCCGATTTCCGCAAATCCGGCAAATTCGTCCTGGCCTTTGCCGAAAGCTTCGGCGAGGCCGGCAGCGGCGACAGTCAGTATCTGCTGGCAACCTCCGCCAATGAGGTCTGGCTGCAGCCGTCGGGCGATCTGCTGCTGACCGGTGCAGCGCTCCAATCACCTTTCTTCCATGGCCTGTTCGACAAGCTCGGCATCGTCGCGCGCATGGACCGGCGTGAAGAATTCAAAGGCGCGCTCGACAGTCTGATGGCCGATGCGATGACGCCACCGGTAAAAGCCAACATGCAGGCGCTGGTCGATTCCTGGGTCGATCAGATGGCTGGGACGATCGCCAAGAACCGGCATGTGGACATGCAGGCCGCGCGCAGGCTGATCGACCAGGGCCCCTATGGCGCGCCGGCGGCCAAGGCGGCGGGTCTTGTCGACGTAACGCGCTATTGGGACGAGGCGCTGGCCGCCGCCAAGCAACATGCGGGCAGCGATTCCAAGACTTTCTCGCTGACCGATTACGCGGCGAACATGCCGAAGCCGGCCAAGGGAACACCCCGCATCGCCGTTATCTATGGCGTGGGCGATGTGGTGCTGGGCAAGGGCGACAGCAGCCCGCTCTTCGGCAGCGTCAACATGGGCTCAAAGACCGTGGGCGATGCGTTGCACAAGGCAGTCGATGATTCCGACATCACCGGGATCATCCTGCGTATCGATAGCCCCGGCGGCTCCTACGTGGCAGCCGATGCAATCTGGCGCGAAGTCAAACGGGCGAACGACAAGGGCAAGCCGCTCGTCGTTTCCATGGCCGGTGTGGCGGCCTCGGGCGGTTATTTCGTCGCCGCCCCCGCCTCTGCCATCGTCGCCGAGCCCGGCACGATCACCGGCTCCATCGGCGTTTTCGGCGGCAAGTTCCTGTACAAGGATCTTCTGGGCAAGATCGGAGTCGGTGTGGACGGCGTCAGCGCCGGCGCCAATGCCCTGATGGAAAGCCCGGTCCAGGACTACACGCCCGATCAGTGGAAAAGGGTCGAAACCGATCTCGACCGCGTCTATGCCGATTTCAAGGACAAGGTCGGCCAGGGCCGGCGTATGAGCGCCGATGCTATCGAGGCCGTCGCCAAGGGCCAGGTCTGGAGCGGCACTGCGGCCAAGCAGAACGGGCTGGTCGACCAGCTTGGCGGTTTGATGACGGCAATCGACGTGCTGCGTCCGCTGGCGAAGATCGCACCCGACGCGCAGATCTCGATCGAAAAGTACCCCGCCGCCAGCGACCGCCTACAGGCGGTTATCGCCCGGCTGATGGGCGCAGGAGACGATGCGCAGAACTCGGCTGCACTCGCCCGTTTGCTGCGCGTCGCGGGCCCGCTGATCCAGGCGCTCGATATCGCCACACGGCCAGCGGCCGACGAGCGCCTGCGCGCGCCGGTGCCCTGAAGTGTTCGCTAGCTGCGCCGTCCGGCGATCAGATACTCGACGTTCCCGTCGGTCCCGGTGATGGGACTTTCGGTGATACCCAGCACCTGCCAGCCAGGCTGAGCCGCGAGCCATT
>CAZQLF010000047.1:0-2482 GCA_964594035.1 uncultured Rhodospirillaceae bacterium
AAGCCGCCGCCCATGACGCGATCTTCGCGATAGAAGACACAAGCCTGGCCCGGGGCGACACCGAGCTGCGGCTCGGCGAAGCGCACGCTGCCATCAGCGAAGACGCGGGCCGGCACGGCGGGGCTCGCCGAACGCAGCTTGACGTCGACTTCGAGGCCCTCGGCCCGTTTCGCTTCGCCCGCCAGCCAATTGATCTCCCGCAGATTTGCGCCGGCACAGGCCAAAGCTGCGCGCGGGCCAACCACGACCTGGCGCCGCGCTGCATCAAGCTTCACCACATAGAGTCGCTCGGCGCTCGCAACCCCCGTGCCGCGGCGCTGGCCGATGGTGAAATGAATCACGCCCTCATGGCGACCCAGCACGCGGCCATCGACATGGCGGATCTCACCCGGCTCTGAAGCGCCGGGACGCAGCCGCTCGACCACACCGGCATAGCGGCCCTCCGGCACGAAGCAGATATCCTGGCTGTCGGGTTTGGCCGCAACAGGAAGATCGAATTCATTGGCAAGCGCGCGTGTTTCGGCCTTGGTCAGATCGCCCAGGGGAAAACGCAAAAAATCGAGCTGCTCGGCAGTGGTCGCGAACAGGAAATAGCTCTGGTCGCGATCCTCGTCTTTCGCGCGATGCAGCTCGGCGCCATTGGCACCGGCAATACGGCGCGCGTAGTGGCCGGTGGCAAGCGCGGCCGCACCCAGCTCTCGCGCCGTCGTCAGGAGATCGCGGAACTTGACCCGCTGGTTGCAGCGCACGCAGGGGATCGGCGTCTCGCCCGCGGCGTAGCTCGCGGCAAAATCCTCCATGACGGAGTCACGGAAGCGCTGCTCGTAGTCCAGCACGTAATGCGGAATGGCCAGCCGGTCGGCGACGCGCCTGGCATCATAAATATCCTGGCCGGCACAGCAGGCGCCCTTGCGGCTGATGGCCTGGCCGTGGTCGTAGAGCTGAAGGGTGATGCCGATTACGTCATAGCCCTGGCGCTTCAGCAGGGCGGCGGTAACGGAACTGTCGACGCCGCCGGACATGGCGACGACGATGCGCACGCCCGTCGGGCGTGTCCCAATCGAGTGTGTATCAACCGGGCGCGAGCCAGGGCGCAGGCTGTTCATGAGCGCCTCAGCGCCTTTCGTCGAGCCAGGCCATCTGGATGGCCTCGAGAATCTTCTCGTTCGACCTGGCGGGATCGTCCTTGAAACCCGGAAGCGCCTGCACCCACTTCCACAGATCGGTGAAGCGCAGATTGACCACATCCGCCTCGGGATGAGCTTCCTCCAGCTCGGCCGCGATGTCGTGGATGTCGGTCCAGCGCATCCCTACTTCTCGATCATCATGTTGCGCGTCGCCGAAGGCAGCGACACCGTCAGGCCGTCGAGCTCCTGCGTGATCTTGATCTGGCAGCCCAGCCGCGAGGTGTGGGTGAGGCCGAAGGCGAGATCGAGCATGTCTTCCTCGTCGTCGCTCGCCGCCTCCAGCAAGTCGTACCATTCCGGATCGATGATCACGTGGCAGGTCGAGCAGGCAAGGGAGCCTTCGCAGGCGCCTTCGAGGTCGATGTTGTTGCGATGGGCGATCTCCAGCACCGACAGGCCCAGCGGCGCCTCGACTTCGACGCGCGTGCCGTCGGTCTTGATGAAGGTCATCTTGGGCATCGCCCGAATTCTCCTTAGGTCTTCGCAGCCGCAGCGGGCCGCTCGGCGGCGCCACTAGCCATGGATGCCTCCACTTCGTCAAGGCGCCGGCCCGACAAAGCCAAGCCGATGGCCCGGTCGATGCGCGCCTGGGCAAAAGGCAATGCCGCCTTCTCCAGCGCCTCGATGGCCGCCACGATCAGATCGCGATCCTCGCCGGCTCTCACTTTGTCCAGCCGCACCGCTGCTCCGCCAATTGCCTCACGGTCGCCGTCGCTGGCGAGCGATGCGTCGGCCTTGAGGGCTGCATCGAGCGCCAGCCGCACGCGTTCGGCGTCGACCCGCGCCTCGATCAGCAATCGGCGGCGCATATCCTCTTCGGCATTTTCCATGCTGTCGCGCAGCATGCGGACCATGTCGTCGTCCGACAGACCATAGGAAGGTTTTACCTCGATAGCCGCCCGTGCGCCGCTCGTTTGTTCGACGGCCTCGACGGAAAGCAGACCATCGGCATCGACGGCAAAGGTCACCTTGATGCGCGCCGCACCCGCTGTCATCGGCGGAATGCCGGTCAGTTCAAAGCGCGCCAGCGAACGGCACTGATCTACCGTTTCGCGCTCGCCCTGCACGACATGCAGCAACATGCCGTTCTGGCCGTCCTGGTAAGTCGTGAAGACCTGGGCCTTCGACACCGGGATCGGCGTATTGCGGTCGATGATCTTTTCGACGATGCCGCCCATGGTCTCGACACCCAGCGACAGGGGAATGACGTCGAGTAGCAGCGTATCGGACCCATGGGTCAGTGCCCGGGCCTGAAGTGCTGCGCCCAGCGCCACCACTTCGTCGGGATCGATATC
>CAZQLF010000047.1:2582-11101 GCA_964594035.1 uncultured Rhodospirillaceae bacterium
GTGCGTGCCAGGATGAGCGCCTGGCGGGCCTCCGCCGGCGAGGCCTTGCCGCCGCGTTCGGCCAGGAAGCGCTCGGCGATCGCGTGATCGAAATCATCGCCGCCCAGCGCCGTATCGCCTCCAGTGGCGAGCACCTGGAACACGCCCTTCTCCAGCCGCAGGATCGAGATGTCGAACGTGCCGCCGCCAAGATCGTAGACAGCGAAGATGCCCTCCGCGGCCTTGTCGAGGCCATAGGCGAGTGCGGCTGCCGTCGGCTCATTGACCAGCCGCAGCACCTCGAGCCCAGCAAGACGGGCGGCATCCTTGGTGGCGCTGCGGGCCGCGTCGTCGAAATAGGCGGGAACGGTGATGACGGCCCGGCCCACGGGACGGCCCAGATCCTGCTCGGCCCGCGCCTTGGCAGCCCGCAGAATATCGGCGGAGACTTCGACGGGCGTCAGCAGGCGATCGCGGATCTTCAGGCGCACCATGCCCCCGCCCGGCACGATCTCGAAGGGCAGATGACCGGCAAGCCGCGGCACATCCTCGGCACCGCGGCCCATGAGACGCTTGATCGAGGCGATGACGGCGCCAGGCTCATCGAGGGCTGCAGCCTGCGCCGCCGCTCCTACGCCGACAGAGCCATCGGCGCGGTAATGCACGACCGAGGGCAGGAGAGCGCTGCCATCGCCGGCAGCACGCAGGACTTCCGGCCCTGTCTCGGTGGCAATGGCAGCCACCGTGTTGGTGGTGCCGAGGTCGATGCCGATGGCAAACTCGGCTTCCTTGGCATGCGGGTCAGGCGTTGAGCCAGGCTCATGGATCTGGAGCAGGTTCATGCCGGCGTTCCTTCAAATGACCGGCGTTTGGTGCGGGCCTCCTCGCCCAGCTTGCGCCAATAGCGCAGCCGCGTGGTCAGGCGGTTCGCCCGTTCCAGATCGTTGTCGCGGAAGGCCCGGCCCAGATCGTTGAGGCAGGAGATGGAGGAGGCCAGCGCCTTGGCCGTCAGCGCATCGACGGCCTCGACACCCTCGGCCTCCATCAGCGCCTCGCGATTTTCCATGGCCTCGCTGAGCAGTTCTTCGTCATCGACCGTCGCTGCATGGGCAGCGGGGCTGCGAATGCCGGCAAGCTCCAGCAGATACGCGGCGCGAGTCAGCGGCTCCTTCAGCGTCTCATAGGCCTGGTTCAAGCTGGCCGACTGGCTTTCGGCGATGGCGCGCTCCCTGGCCGAGCGCCGTGCGAAGCGGTCGGGATGGAGATTGCGCTGAAAACCGAAATAGCGCCGGTCGAGATCGCCCGCATCAATCTGAAAATTGCGATCGAGGCCGAAGCGGGCGAAGTGATCAGCCTGTCCCGGCGGCTGGACCGCGCCGCAGGTGTGGCAGAACAGCGCGCGCTTGGCCACCGGCCCATGACAGGACCAGCAACCGACGATCCCGTCGTCCTTGTCGAGCGCCGCTGACATGATTTCTCCGAAGCGGCTAGCGCCGCCGGTTCGACTTACACATGGAAGGACTCGCCGCAACCGCAACGGCCCTTCTCGTTCGGATTGCGGAAGACGAAGCCCGATTGCAGCTTCTCCTCGACGTAATCCATTTGCGTGCCGAGGATAAACAGCGTGGCTTTCGGGTCGATCAGCACGGTGACGCCGTGCTGTTCCACGAGTTCGTCCATCGGCTCCTTCTTGTCGGCATATTCCAGGGTATAGCTGAGGCCCGAGCAGCCCTTGCTGCGCACGCCGATGCGGATGCCGATGGAGGGCTTGCCTCGCTTGTCGAGCAGCTCCTGCACACGGTGCGCGGCGGCTTCGGTCAGCTGGATGGCCTGGGGACGCGGTCTTGCCATGATCTCGTCTGCTCTTGGTTACTCGGCTGCGTCCACTTTGTCGCTATTGGGCTTGTTCTTCTCGCGGTAGTCGCGGATGGCGGCCTTGATCGCATCCTCAGCCAGGACCGAGCAGTGGATCTTCACCGGCGGCAGCGACAGGTGCTGGGCGATCTGGGTGTTCTTGATCGTCTCTGCCTCGTCCAGCGACTTGCCCTTGATCCACTCGGTCGCCAGCGACGATGACGCGATCGCCGACCCGCAACCGAAGGTCTTGAACTTCGCATCTTCGATCAGGCCGTCCGCGCCCACCTTGATCTGCAGCTTCATGACGTCGCCGCAGGCGGGGGCACCGACCAAACCGGTGCCGACACTCGGGTCGCTCTTGTCGAGTGCCCCGACATTGCGCGGGTTCTCGTAGTGATCGAGCAGCTTGTTGCTATAGCTCATTTGTTTCCTCCAACTCTTTGCGAGCCGCCTCCGCGGCTCAGTGTTCGGCCCATTTGATCGACTTAATGTCGATGCCTTCCTGGGCCATTTCCCAAAGCGGACTCAATTTGCGCAGCCGCGTCACGGCGGCCACCACCTGCTCGACCGCGAAATCCACCTCTTCGACCGTGGTGAAACGGCCGAGGCCGAAGCGGATCGAGGTATGGGCCATCTCCTCTTCGACGCCCAGCGCGCGCAGGACATAGGAGGGCTCCAGCGAAGCCGAGGTGCAGGCCGAGCCGGATGAAACCGACAGCTCCTTGATCCCCATCATCAGCCCCTCGCCCTCCACATAAGCGAAGCTGAGGTTGAGGTTGCCCGGAATCTGCGGTGCGCCCTCGCCGTTCAGCACGACGTCCGACAACTGCGAGGTGATGCCGTGATAAAGCCGGTCGCGCAGCATGGTGAGACGCTTGGTTTCCTCCGGCATCTCCTTGCGCGCGATCTCGCAAGCCTCGCCCAGCCCGACGCAAAGCGGGGTCGGCAGAGTGCCGGAGCGCATCCCGCGCTCCTGCCCGCCGCCATGGATCAGCGCCTCCAGCCGCACGCGCGGCTTGCGCCGGACATAGAGCGCACCGATGCCTTTCGGTCCGTAAATCTTGTGACCCGAGATACTCATCAGGTCGATCTTCATCGCCTCGACATCGAGCGGAATCTTGCCGGCCGCCTGCGCCGCATCGGTGTGAAAGTAGACGCCCTTGGAGCGGCAAAGCGCGCCGATCTCGGCAAGCGGCTGTATGACGCCAATCTCGTTATTCACCGCCATGATCGAAACCAGCGCCGTCTTCGGTGTGATGGCCGCCTCGAGCTGCTTCAGATCGATGAGGCCGTTTTTCTGCACCGGCAGATAGGTAACCTCGATGCCCTCCATCTCCAGGTGCCGGGCACTGTCGAGTACGCATTTGTGCTCTGTCACTGCAGTGATCAGGTGGTTTTTCTTCTCCTTATGGAAGCGCATCACGCCCTTGAGGGAGAGATTGTTCGATTCCGTGGCACCCGAGGTGAATATGACTTCGCGTGGGTCGGCGCCGATCAGGGCCGCTACCTGCTCGCGCGCCTTTTCCACCGCCTCTTCCGCGACCCAGCCATGCGAGTGGTTGCGCGAATGCGGATTGCCGAACTTCTCGGTGAAATAAGGCACGAACGCCGCCAGCACGCGCGGGTCGACAGGCGTGGTCGCCTGGTAGTCGAGATAGATCGGCGTCACCGGCCGGTTGCGGCCGTTCTGGTTGGCTGGCTTCTGCGTTTCGATGTTCATAACGCTTTCTGTTCCCTGTTAGGCAGCAAGACTGCGGGCCGAAAGCCCTGTCCAGGCAGCCATGAAACGATCGATATCGGCTTCGCTGCTGGCCCAGCCCAGGCTCAGGCGGATGGCCGAGCGCGCCAGATCGGGTGAAGCGCCCATGGCCGAAAGCACAGCGGACATCTTCACCTTGCCGGAGGAGCAGGCCGCACCGGCGCTCACCGACACGCCGGCAAGATCAAGAGTCATGATCTGCGTCTCCGCCGAGATGCCGGGCAATGCCACATAAGCGGTATTGGGCAGCCGCGGCGCATCGGCACCGAACAGCACCGCATGGGGTGCCGCAAGCTTAATGCGCTTCTCCAGCGTATTGCGAAGATCGGCAAGACGGCTGGCGTTTTCAAGGTCGCGAACCGCAACCGTGGCGGCCGCGCCGAAGCCTACGATGCCGCCGACATTCTCGGTCCCAGCGCGCTGGCTGCGCTCCTGTCCGCCGCCTTTGAGCCGCGCTGCAAGCGCCACGCCATCGCGACGATAAAGTGCGCCGGTGCCGGCCGGGCCGCCGAGCTTGTGGGCAGAGAGGCTCAGCAGATCCACGCCCAGCTTGTTCACGTCGACGGCGACGCGGCCCAGCGCCTGCACGGCGTCGCTGTGCATCAGCGCGCCATGAGCATGGGCGATCGTGGCGGCCTCCGCCACCGGTTGAATGACGCCCGTCTCGTTGTTCGCCAGCATGAGAGATACCAGCGCCGGCCGCGTATCGCGCGCCAGCATGTCGGCCAAAATCGTCAGATCGGCCACGCCGGACCTGGTCACTGGAATGATCTCGGCGCCGGGTGCTGCCTGGCGCACGGATTCATGCTCGATGGCGGAGACGAGAACACGCTGGCGCCCGCTGCCGCGGATCGCAAGATCATTGGCTTCCGTAGCACCGCTCGTGAAGACGATCGCGGGCGCCGGCGCGCCGATTGCGGTTGCCACCTGCTCGCGCGCATCTTCGACAATGCGCCGCGCCGCACGGCCATGACCATGCACCGACGACGGATTGCCGCCGATGGCCAACGCCGCGGCGACGGCCGACGCCGCCTCGGGGCGGATCGGCACGCTGGCGTTGTAATCCATGTAGGCGCCGCTGTTCATCTCTGTCCTGCTATTCCGCGGCCGCCGCCGGGGCAACCGGCGTTTCGGGCTTTGCGGGCGCGTGGCCGTCGGCCAGATCCGGATGCCGGTTGCTGAGAACGCGGCGATTGCAGACATCGGCGAGGGATACAGAGCTCAGAAAAACGTGGATCTGGTTGCCCAGCTCCTCCCACAGATCGTGGGTCAGACACCGGCTTTTGTTGGATCGGCAGCCGGCAGACGAACCGCTCTTGCAGCGGGTTGCGCGGATAGGCTCGTCCACCGCGAGGATGGCATCCGAGACACGGGTATCGTCGGCCGAGCGCGCCAGCAAATAGCCGCCGCCGGGCCCGCGCACACTGCGCACAAGGCCGCCACGGCGAAGCTTGGCGAAAAGCTGTTCCAGATAGGAGAGCGAGATCTCCTGGCGCTCGGCGATATCGGCCAATGCAACGGGGCGGCCGTCGCTCTGACTTGCCAGATCGACCAGCGCCATTACCGCATAGCGGCCCTTGGTGCTCAGTTTCACGGCTCTACTCCTTCAACAGTCCGATTTGCGGCCGGCAGCGACGACGCGATCGTTGTCCGGCCTGTCATTATCGACGACGACATGGGGTAACGCTCCGTGGCCCGTGCTTCTGGCGGCGGCCTCGCCTGGCTGGCTCTCAAGCGCCACGAGGCGCTGCTGCAGCAGGCTCACCTGCTCGGCCATGGCTTCGAGCGCCCGGGCAACCGGGTCGGGTACATTGCCGGTCGGCGTGCCATAGGCGACGAACTCGCCGACCTTCTTGTGGGGCTGGACCGCCTTGGCGGGAATGCCGACCACCGCGACGCAGGCGGGCACATCCTGGACCACCACCGCATTGGCGCCAACCCGGGCATCCGCCCCGATGGTAATCGGGCCCAGGACCTGGGCGCCGGCCCCGATGATGACGCCATTGCCCAGTGTCGGATGGCGCTTGTGACCCACCTGGGCCGCTGAATTCACCGAGGGCGAAACACCGCCCAGGGTCACATCGTGATACAGGGTCACATCGTCACCCACCTCGGCCGTCTCGCCGATCACGATGCCCATCCCGTGGTCGATGAACAGGCGCCGGCCAATGCAGGCGCCGGGGTGGATTTCGATGCCGGTCACGGCCCGGCCGGTCTGGGAGACCATCCGGGACAGCACCCGGAAGCCCCGCTTGTAAAGCCAATGGGCTGGGCGATGGAAAAACAGGACATGCACACCCGGGTATGTCAGCAAAACCTCCAGCCGCGAGCGGGCTGCGGGGTCCCGTGCCATTACCGAGTCCAAATGCTGGCGAATACGCTTGAAAATCATGGGTCTCACCGTGGTAAAGTCCCACCCCGCCGGAGGGTGGCGCATCCGGCGGTGGCCGAGGAAACATATAATAATTCCGACTACTGTAGTCAAGTTTAAGACCCAATGGGGCCGCCACTCTGGCGCCCATTTCCGACCTGCCAAGTCGGACTAATTGAGTTATCCGGGATAATGGAACGGCGAGGCTGATCGGCAATGCCCGAAGTGATCATGAACGGCCCCGAGGGCCGGCTGGAGGGGCGCTATCAGCATGGCGAGGGCAATACCGCGCCTATTGCGCTGTTGCTCCACCCACACCCGCAGCATGGCGGGACGATGAACAACAAGGTGATTTACGCGCTCTATCACGAGTTCGTCGAGCGCGGCTTTTCCGTGCTGCGCTTCAATTTCCGCGGGGTCGGCCGCAGCCAGGGCAAGTTCGACCGCGGCGAAGGCGAACTCAGCGATGCGGCCTCCGCGCTGGACTGGCTGCAGACCTATAACCCCAATGCCTCGGCTTGCTGGATCGCGGGCTTTTCGTTCGGCGCCTGGATCGGCATGCAGCTTCTGATGCGCCGGCCGGAGATCACCGGCTTCATCAGCGTGGCGCCGCCGGCCAACATCTACGATTTCAGCTTCCTCGCCCCCTGCCCGTCATCGGGCCTGATGGTCCAGGGCGACCGCGACGATGTGGTGCCCCATGAGGCAGTGGCCAAGCTGGTGCAGAAGCTGAGCAATCAGCGCGACATCAAGATCGACTTCAAGATCATCAAGGGCGCCAATCACTTCTTCAGCGACCACCTCGATCAGCTGAAGGCGACGGTCGATGAATATCTGACGCGCGTGTTGCCCGTGGGCGAGGCTCCTCCCAAGGACAAAGACAAGGCCAAGGCCGCAGCGCGCTGAACGCAGCGACATCTAAGCCGAAGCGCGATCCAGTTTTCCACCGGTCATGGGCTGCGGCACCCCGGTGGTGCGCGGCATGCTGAGCGGCAATTTCGCCAGCGAGCGCACGGCGAGATAAGCAAAGGCCTGGGCCTCCAGCACGTCGCCATCCCAGCCTACGCTCTCCACCGGATCGACAGGCACGCCGAGCTCGGCTCTCAGCGCCGCCATCAGGGCCGGGTTGTGCCGGCCGCCGCCGGTTACCAGCCAGCGGCGCGGGGTCTCGGGCAAGGCTTTGCGGGCATGTGCCACCGAGGCCGCGGTGAAAGCAGCCAGCGTGGCCGCACCGTCCGCAGCAGATAGGTGCGAGATTGCCGCCGGATCGAAGGCATCGCGATCGAGCGATTTCGGCGCCGGCAACGCGAAATAGGCATGTGACATCAGCCGGGCGAGTGCGGCGCGATCCACCTTGCCCGTGTTTGCGAGGCGCCCATCCTCATCCACCGCGCGGCCGGTATGGCGAAACGCCCAATCGTCGATCAGTGCGTTGCCGGGTCCGGTATCGAAGGCCAACAGCGAATCCTCGTCACCACCGATGAAGCTGACATTGGCCACGCCGCCGATATTCAGCACAGCCAATGGCCGCTCGAGTTTGTCCGCCAGCGCCTGGTGATAGAGCGGCACGAAGGGTGCGCCCTGGCCACCGGCGGCGACATCGGCGCTGCGAAAATCGCTGACTGTATCGATGCCGGTCAGCTTTGCGAGCAACGCGCCATTGCCGATCTGCCAGGTCCGCCGCCTGTCGGGCTCGTGCAAGATCGTCTGGCCGTGAAAACCGATGACATGGACAGCCGAAGACCGGATGCCCGCACTAAGCAACAGCCGATCCACCACCTCGGCATGGCGGCGGGTCAGTTCGTCGCCGACGGCTTCGACAGGTCCGCGTCCGCCGAGCACGGCACGCAGGCGGCGGCGGAATTCCTCGGGATAGTCTTCGCTGATGGCAGGGCCGAAATCCACATGGCCGCGGCCATCGGTCGTGAGCAAGGCGGCGTCGATGCCGTCACACGAGGTGCCGCTCATCAGACCAAGCGCCAGGACCGGTTTACCAGGACCCATGTTGATGCTGGTGGTTTGTGTTCCTCCTTTGTTGTGTTACATGAGCCGCCGAGTTCGGCAAGCGTAGACGATTGGCTATGAGCGAACCCAAATCCCCGTTCCTGCGTGATTTCATCGCGCGCGGCTATTTCCACCAGTGCACCGACCTGGAGGCGCTGGACAAGGTCGCGATTGCCGGCGGACTCACCGGCTACATCGGCTTCGACGCCACGGCGGATTCGCTCCATGTCGGCAGCCTGGTGCAGATCATGCTGCTGCGCCGTCTCCAGCAGGCAGGCCACAAACCCATCGTGCTGATGGGCGGCGGCACCACCAAGATCGGCGATCCTTCCGGCAAGGATGACAGCCGCAGGCTGCTGAGCAGCGAGGACATTGCGCGCAACATCGCCGGCATCAAACAGATCTTCAACCGCTTCCTGTCGTTCGGCAGCGGATCCTCCGACGCCGTCATGGTGAACAACGCCGATTGGCTGGACCGGCTTGAATACATCCCCTTCCTGCGCGATTACGGCCGCCATTTCTCCGTCAACCGCATGCTCTCCTTCGACA
>CAZQLF010000048.1:0-8435 GCA_964594035.1 uncultured Rhodospirillaceae bacterium
TTATTCTTGCGTTTTACGCTCTTTGCGTATATCCTTGCGTATAAACCCAGCAAGGAACTCCCCCGATGCCTGCAAATTTCCTGCAGATGCAGGACTGGCGCTACCGCTTACAGGTCGCGCAACCGCTGCAGGGCGATTTTATGAACCTCGTCCAGGGCGGTCCGGAATTCACCCGCTGCATCGTGGTGGATGCGCTGCTCGAAGGCCTGCAGGATCTCGCCGCGGCTCTTGCCCTTGACCGCCATGATGAAGGGAAAGGCGAATTTCGTTTTGTAAGCGTCGTTCAGCGCGGTGAACCGGGCGAACTCCTCGGGCGTGCATCGGTCGAGACCGGCGCCTGCCTGTTCGCTGGCGGAATGGGGCGTCAGGCCCCCCGCCATCGCCAGCCTGCCCGCAAGATCGGGATGGGCGCGAAGCAGCGCCAACTGCCGGTCGCGGGCCGAAGCCTCTACAGCCTTCTTCATCGCCTCATGCAGGCCCGAGGGCCGGTCATGGCGCGGTGTCAGTCCCTCTTCAAAGACCATCTCGGCGATCCAGGGCGAATGCTCGTAGACAGCCCCGAAGCGGGCAACGAACCCGTCACGGTCGAGCACGCGGGGCGGCTGTTTGAAGGGGTGCGGCATTCCAAATGTTCTCCCGGCCGGAAACACATGAATTACAGTAGCTTATCGCGCATCGCGCAGCGATGCTGGCGCCGCCATTGCCCTAGGTTCTATGCTGCCAAAATGATCGATTTGACGGACAAGGCATAGCCGTGGGCCGCCTGACGACCCATGTGCTGGATACCGCCCAGGGCAAGCCCGGCGCGGGCATTGCCATTGAGCTCTATCGGCTGGGCGCCACGCGCGAACGCCTTGCCATCGCCGCGACCAACAACGATGGGCGCTGCGACCGGCCACTGCTGGAGGGACCCGCTCTTACGACGGGGACCTACGAGCTGGTCTTCCGCGCCGGCGAATACTTCGCGCGGCAGGGCCTGACCTTGCCGGAGCCCAAGTTTCTCGACGAGGTGGTCATCCGCTTCGGCATTGCGGATACAGGGGCGCATTACCACGTGCCGCTGCTGATTTCGCCTTACGCCTATTCCACATACCGAGGAAGCTGACGAATAGAGCATGGGCAAAGGAATCAAATTCCTGCTGGGCAATGAACGGCGCGAGATCGAGACAATCGATCCGACAATGACCGTGCTCAACTATTTGCGTCTGGTGGAACGGCGCTGCGGCACCAAGGAGGGCTGCGCCGAGGGCGACTGCGGCGCCTGCACCGTTGTTCTTGGGGAACTCGACCGCGATGGCATCACCTATCGTGCGGTCAATTCCTGCATCCAGTTCGTGCCGACCCTCGATGGCAAGCAATTGCTGACCGTCGAAGATTTGCAGGGAAAGGATGGCAGCCTGCATCCGGTGCAACAGGCGATGGTGGACAATCACGGCTCGCAATGCGGCTTCTGTACGCCGGGCTTTGTCATGTCGCTCTTCGCCCTGTTTCATGATGGAGAGCCGATCGATCGCCAGCGTATCGACGATGCGCTGGCCGGAAATCTCTGCCGCTGCACCGGCTATGGCCCGATCATCGCCGCCGCCAAGCAGATGCGAGGGCGAGGCACGAAGGATCGCTTCAGCAAAGATGCTGGGAAGACCGTCGAGACACTGCGCGGACTTCGGCACAAGGAGACTGCAGAGGTCACGGGCGATGGCCGCCGTTACTTCGCGCCGCGAAGCGTGGACGTGCTCGCATCTCTTCTGCTGAAGCATCCGGGCGCCTGCCTGCTGGCTGGCGCGACCGATGTTGGTCTCTGGGTGACTAAGCAACATCGCCGCCTCGATCCGGTGATCTATCTGGGCGAGGTCGAAGAGTTGCAGCGGCTTTCAGTTGGCACGAACCACATCGAAATTGGCGCCGCCGTCACGTATGAACGGCTTCTGCCCGTCCTGGCGCGGGAATACCCGGATTTTGGCGAGCTGCTGCGCCGGCTGGGCTCCGCCCAAATCCGGGCCTGCGGCACCATGGGCGGCAATGTCGCCAACGGCTCGCCCATCGGCGACAGCCCGCCGGCGCTGATCGCGCTGAACGCGCGGCTGGCTCTGCGCCGAGGCTCAGAACGGCGCGAAATCGCCCTCGAGGACTTCTTCATCGAATACGGCAAACAGGATCGCCGCCCTGACGAGTTCGTCGAAGCCATCCTGCTGCCGCGCCGCGATCCCTCGCGCGTTTTTCATTGCTACAAGATCTCCAAGCGATTCGACCAGGACATCACCGCCTCGCTCGGCGCCTTTAACCTGACGCTGGAGAACGGGCAGGTCAGCGATATCCGCATTTGCTTCGGCGGCATGGCGGCCACACCCAAACGTGCGCGGCATTGCGAGAAAGCGCTGATCGGCCGCCCCTGGACCCGCGAAACCCTTGCTCAGGGCAAGGCGGCGCTGCGCCGGGACTACGCGCCCATCAGCGATATGCGGGCAAGCAAGACCTATCGCAGCCTGATCGCCGAGAACCTGCTGCTGAAGTTCTTCCACGAGACAGGCGAGCCGGAAGCTGAGACCCGCGTGATCGCCGCGGCAGCAAGGGCTGCCCATGGCTGACCAGGCGCGCCCAGCGAAAGCGAAGATCGATGGCGGCGTGCGCGAAGCCCTGGCCCATGACAGCGCCCACAAGCATGTCACCGGTCAGGCGATCTATACCGACGACATCCCTGAGCCCTTCGGCACGCTGCATCTTGCTGCCGGCGGCGCACAGCGCACCCATGCGCGTCTCACCAAACTCGATCTGAGCAAAGTCCGTGGCGCACCGGGCGTTGCCGTCGTATTGACCGCGGCAGATATTTCCGGCGTGAACGATGTCAGCCCCATCGGGGCCGGTGACGATCCGGTCTTTGTCGCCAAAGAAGTTCTGTTTCACGGCCAGGTCCTGTTCGCGGTGGCCGCCGACAGTTTCGAGAACGCCCGAAATGCCGCCAAGCTGGCGATCGTGGAATATGAAGACCTTCCGCCTCTCATCGGCATCGAGGAGGCGCTGAAGGCTGAGAGCTTCGTCCAGCCCTCCCATGTCATGCGGCTCGGCGATTCTGCCGCGGCGCTGAAGGCAGCGCCGCAACGCCTGCAGGGCCGCATCGAGATCGGTGGCCAGGATCATTTTTATCTCGAGGGGCAGGTTTCGCTCGCCATACCGATGGAAGACGGCGATGTGGTGGTTCACTGCTCAACCCAGCACCCTTCCGAGGTGCAGCAGAACGTCGCCCACGTCCTTGGCCGGCCGGCCAATGCCGTGACCGTGGAAGTGCGCCGCATGGGCGGTGGCTTCGGCGGCAAGGAAACCCAGGCCGCGCAATGGGCGGCCATAGCCGCGCTCGCCGCCGTCAAGACGGGCCGGCCCTGCAAATTCCGCCTCGAACGTGACGACGACATGATCATGACCGGCAAGCGGCATGATTTCCTGATCGACTACGATGTCGGTTTCGATGCCGAGGGCCGCATCCACGGCATCGAATTCATGCAGGCGGCACGTTGTGGCTATTCGGCCGATCTCTCCGGTGCCATCGCCGACCGCGCCATGTTCCATGCCGACAATGGCTATTTCCTCGACAACGCTACCATCGCCTCGCACCGCTGCAAGACGCATACGGCCTCGAACACAGCGTTCCGCGGCTTCGGCGGACCGCAGGGCATGATGGGGATCGAGGAGGTCATCGACGCTATCGCACGCCACTCAGGCAAGGACCCGCTGGAGGTCCGCAAGGTCAACTTCTACGGCAAGACGGAACGCAACATCACGCCCTTCCACCAAAAGGTGGAGGACAATGTCTTGCCGGAAATGATCGCGCAGCTGGAGGCGAGCGCCGATTACGTCAGGCGCCGGGCGGATGTGGCTGCCTATAATGAGAAGAGCCCCTGGCTGAAGCGGGGCCTGGCGCTGACGCCGGTCAAGTTTGGCATTTCCTTCACCACCTCGTTCCTGAACCAAGCGGGCGCACTGATCCATATTTATACCGACGGCAGCGTTCATCTGAACCATGGCGGCACCGAGATGGGCCAGGGCCTGTTCATCAAGGTGGCGCAGGTCGTGGCCGAGGAGCTGCAGATCGATCTCGGCTGCATCAAAATCACGGCGACCACCACCGGGAAGGTACCGAATACCTCGGCGACCGCGGCCTCATCAGGCTCCGACATCAATGGCATGGCGGCGCAAGCCGCAGCCCGCACGCTCAAGCAGCGGCTGATCGAGTTCGCTGCAACTGAGTACAAAGTGCCGGAAAGTGCCGTGCAGTTCCTGCCCAACCGGGTCAAAGCCGGCGACAAAGAGATCTCCTTCCCCGAGCTGATAAAGCAGGCCTACCTGGCGCGCGTATCTCTGTCAGCCACGGGCTATTACGCCACGCCCGGGATCTCTTACGACCGAGCAACGGCCCGCGGTCATCCGTTCTATTACTTCGCCTATGGCGCCGCGGTCAGCGAAGTGCTGGTCGATACGCTGACTGGCGAATACCGCACGCTACGCGTCGATATCCTGCACGACGTTGGCCGCTCGTTGAACCCGGCCATCGATCTCGGCCAGATCGAGGGTGGATTCATCCAGGGCGTTGGCTGGCTCACCAGCGAAGAGCTCTATTGGGATGAGAACGGGCGGCTACGCACCCATGCGCCCAGCACCTACAAGATCCCGACCTGCGGCGACCGCCCTGCGGATTTCCGCATCACGTTGTTCGACAATGAGAACCGCGAGCCCACGATCTTCCGTTCCAAGGCGGTAGGCGAACCGCCACTGATGCTGGGTATCTCGGTCTTCCGCGCGATCTCCGATGCCATTGCGAGCCTAGCCGACTACCGCCTGCTGCCCGCGCTCGATGCACCCGCCACACCCGAGCGGGTTCTTCTGGCGATCGAGGAATTGCGGGCTCGCCTGGCCAAGTCGGCAGCCGCCGAGCGCCGCGCCATGGTGGGCGAGTAAGCCGATGGCCAGCTGGCTCGATCACGCGATCGCCCTGCTCGAGGCCGGCACGCCCTGCTCGCTCGTCACGCTCGTGGAAGCGCAGGGCTCCACACCACGCGAGGCCGGAACCAAGATGCTGGTTCACGCTGGCGGCATCGCGGACTCCATCGGCGGCGGACACCTTGAGTTGAAGGCCACCGAACAAGCGCGTGCGATGATCGCAGAGCCAACCCCACCCGCGATCGCCGACTTCCCGTTGGGCCCGAGCCTCGGCCAGTGTTGCGGCGGCCATGTACGCCTGATGATCGAGCGCCTCGATGCATCGTCACTTCCTTGGCTGCGCGTATGGCGCGATGCCCGCAGGGACGATGTCCTCGTCACCGTTCTCACCGACGGTGCTAAGAGAATCGAATCCGCGCCGCTCACGGAAAGCGACGAACCGATTCGCCTGGTGACGGGCACCGACGGCCGGCCGTGTTATGTTGCCGAACGGATGATGTCGGACGTGCAGGACCTCTATCTCTTTGGCGCGGGCCATGTCGGCCGCGCGTTGGTGCATGTGCTTGCGGACCTTCCCTATCGCATCCGCTGGTTCGACGAGCGGGCGGAGATGTTTCCCGCTTCCCTGCCCGGCAATGTCACCATCGAGGCTTCCGCTGATCCGCGCCACGACGTTGCCGAAGCCCCGCCGGGCGCCCTGTTCCTGGTCATGACCCACAGCCACGCCCTGGATTTCGACATCTGCGATCAGGTGCTGCGGCGCGGGGATTTCGCCTTTCTCGGTCTGATCGGCAGTGCGACCAAACGCGCGACCTTCGAGCGGCGCTTGAAGCTGCGCGACCATACCGAAGCATCCATTCGCCGCCTCGTTTCTCCCATTGGGCTTCCCGCTATCACCGGCAAGGCGCCGGCCGCTGTCGCTATTTCCGTGGCAGGACAGCTGTTGACTCTCGCGCAGGCCAAAAGCGCCAGCCGCCTTGGTTCCATAAAAGCTGCCGCGCGCCGCAAGAAGGCATGAAAAGCCGCGAGGATTTCATGCGCCGCGCCATCGCCATCTCCGGCGAACGCATGCGCGCCGGTCTCGGCGGACCGTTCGGCGCCATCGTTGTGAAAGACGGCAAGATCGTCGCTGAAGGCTTCAACAAAGTGACCTCATCCGCCGACCCCACGGCCCATGCCGAAGTGGTGGCGATCCGCGAAGCTTGTGCTGCCCTCGGCAGCTTCAGCCTGGAGGGCTGCGAACTCTATACAAGCTGCGAACCCTGCCCCATGTGCCTGGGCGCCATCTACTGGTCGCGGCTCGACCGGGTCTATTTCGCCAACGATCGCAACGATGCGGCGCGGATCGGCTTCGACGACGATCACATCTATCGCGAATTCGCCAAGGCCATGCATGAGCGGCATCTCGAGTTCATCCACCTGCCGATGCAGGAGGCCAGCGACGTCTTTCAGGAGTGGGTCGATAAAGCCGACAAGGTTCGTTACTAATAGACGACAAGAAGAACAAAAGCGGGGAGCGAATGGGAGAATTCGGAAGGTGCATCTTGCGGCCCACGGGCCGCCGCGGGCGCGCCCATGGCTGAGCCGGCGCCGGGCGCCTTGCCGATTCCGCTGCTGCAGCTTCGCGGAATTACCAAGAGCTTCCCCGGCACGCTCGCCAACGACCATGTCGATCTGCAGATCATGCCGGGCGAGATCCACGCCCTGCTGGGCGAGAACGGCGCCGGCAAAAGCACACTGGTCAAAATTATCTATGGCGTGCTGCAGGCCGATGATGGCGAAGTCCGCTGGCGTGGCGAAGCCATCTCGATCGCCAGTCCGAATGCCGCACGCAGGCTTGGCGTCGGCATGGTCTTCCAGCATTTCTCGCTGTTCGAGGCGCTAACGGTCGTCGAAAACATCGCGCTCGCCATCGACGACAAGGAAGCCCGCCGCGGCCTGCGTGGGCGCATCGCCGAAGTCTCGCGCGCCTACGGTTTGCCGCTGGATCCCGACCGCGCTGTCCATGACCTGTCGGTCGGCGAACGCCAGCGCATCGAGATCGTGCGCTGCCTGCTGCAGAATCCCAAGCTGCTGATCATGGATGAGCCCACTTCGGTGTTGACGCCGCAGGAGGCAAACGAGCTGTTCAAGACGCTGCGGCGCCTGGCGGGCGAAGGCTGCGCCATTCTCTACATCAGCCACAAGCTGGAAGAGATCAAGGCGCTTTGCGACCGCGCCACCATCATGCGCCTCGGCCGCGTTGTCGCCGAATGCGATCCGCGCAAGGAGACGGCGCAGAAGCTGGCCGAGTTGATGATCGGAACGGAGCTCAAGGCGCCGATCCATGGCCGCCAGGCTCAGCCAGGTGCTGCACCGCGCCTGGTAGTGAAAGGGCTGTCGCTTGCTTCCGACCAGCAGTTCGGCACCGACCTGCAGGACATCGGCTTTTCGGTCGCGGGTGGGGAAATCTTCGGCGTCGGCGGGATCGCGGGCAACGGACAGAACGAGCTGATGGCGGCGCTGACCGGCGAGGTTCCTGCCCAACGGCCGGACACGATCATGATCGACGGCAAGCCCATCGGTTCGCTGGGGCCTGGACCACGCCGCAGCCTCGGCGGCAGCTTCGTGCCGGAGGAGCGCAACAATCACGGCGCCGTGCGCGACATGAGCCTGTCCGAGAACGCCTTCCTCTCGGGTCATCGCCGCAAGCACCTGCTCCGCCATGGTCTGATCGATGGCAACCGCACCCAAGGCTTTGCCCAGGACGTGATCAAGGGGTTCGATGTGCGCACCAGCGGGCCGCGGGCGCAGGCGCGCAGCCTCTCGGGCGGCAATCTGCAGAAGTTCATCGTCGGCCGCGAGATCATGCAGCAGCCGGGCGTTCTCGTGGTCTCGCAGCCGACTTGGGGTGTGGATGCCGGCGCGTCGACCGCAATCCAGCAGGCGCTGCTCGATCTCGCCGCCGCAGGCGCAGCGGTGGTGGTGATCTCACAGGACCTCGACGAGATCTTCTCGATCTGCGATCGCGTCGCCGTCATTGCCGGCGGGCGTCTGTCGCCCGCACGACCCGTCGGCGAGGTCACCATCGAACAGATCGGCCTGATGATGGGCGGAACCCATCCCGAGGCAAAGGCGCAGCATCATGCTTCGGCTTGAGCCGCGCGGCGAATTCTCCAGAGCGTGGAGTTATGGCTCACCGCTGCTGGCGATCGCCCTGACGCTGATTACGACGGCGCTGATCTTTGCCATCCTGGGCAAAGACCCGGGCCAGGCGCTCTACACCTTTTTCGTCAAGCCGCTGACCACCAGCGACAGCGCCTCGGAACTCCTGGTCAAGGCCTCGCCGCTGATCTTGATCGCCACCGGGCTTTCGCTCGGGTTTCGCGCCAATGTCTGGAACATTGGCGCCGAGGGGCAATACACGCTTGGGGCGCTCGCCGGCGGCGGGCTCGGCCTCTGGTTGAACGACAGCCACAGCGCGCTGGTGATACCGGGGATGATCATCGCGGGCGTGCTCGGGGGCA
>CAZQLF010000048.1:8445-10171 GCA_964594035.1 uncultured Rhodospirillaceae bacterium
TCGGGGACTCGAGCGACCTCTCGGACACGTGGGTCTTCGATGGCGCGAAGTGGAACCAGGCGAGTCCCGGCACGCAGCCCCCAGCCAGGGAAGGTCACTCGATGGTGTACGACTCCTATCGCCGCCGGGTGGGCCTCTTCGGCGGCGACAACGGGACGAATCAACTCGCGGACACCTGGACGTTCGACGGTTCGAGCTGGGCCAAGCCTGCGCCGCCATCCCCTCCTCCCTTCGCACCCTCTTCCACGCCAGCGAGATCCTGACCAGCCTGATGCTGACCTATGTGGCACAGCTTCTTCTGATTTACCTCGTGACCGGGCCGTGGCGCGATCCGCAGGGTTACGGCTTTCCACAATCGGCGATGTTCAATGATGTGGCCACCATTCCAAATCTGATACACGGAACCCGGCTGCATCTCGGCGTGCTCATTGCGCTGCTCGTCGTCGCCGGCGCCTGGCTTTTGCTCGGCAAGTCGCTCGTGGGATTCCAGCTCAAGGTGCTGGGCCAGGCGCCGCGCGCCGCGCGCTACGCCGGGTTCAGCAATACGGCGCTGATCTGGTTTTCCCTATTGCTGGGTGGCGGGCTCGCTGGTGCAGCAGGATTGTTCGAGGTCTCCGGTCCGGTGGGCCAGCTCACCTCGCAGATCTCGCCCGGCTACGGCTTTACCGCCATCATCGTCGCTTTCCTCGGCCGGCTGCATCCCGTGGGCGTTCTGTTCGCCGGATTGCTGCTCGCCCTCTCCTATCTCGGCGGTGAAGCGGCGCAGATCGATATGGGCCTGCCCGGTGCGGTCACCGGAATTTTCCAGGGCATTCTTCTTTTCTATCTCCTGGGCTGCGACATCCTGATTCACTACCGCCTGCGCTTCGGAGCGCGGACGGCAGCGGTGAGGCGGTCGGCATGACCTTCGCCTGGATCGTTCCCGTCATTCTCTCGGTCATCAGTGCGGCAACACCGCTGCTGCTGGCAGCGACCGGTGAGCTGGTGACGGAGAAATCCGGCGTGCTCAATCTCGGCATCGAGGGAATGATGCTGGTGGGTGCAGTGATCGGCTTTGCCGTGACCATGACCACGGGAAGCTCTATCCTCGGCATCGGCGCCGGGGCACTTGCTGGAGCGGCGCTCGCCTTCGCCTTTGCGATCCTGACGCAGATCCTACTGGCCAATCAGGTCGCGACCGGCTTGGCGCTCGCCATCCTCGGCACAGGCTTGAGCGCGCTTGTCGGCAAATCCTATGTCGGCGTGGCCCTCGATCCGCTGCCCAAGCTGAAACTGCCGATCCTGTCCGACCTGCCCATTATCGGGCCGGTCCTGTTTCACCAGGATTTTTTGGTCTACGCCTCCTTCGCGCTGCTGATCGGCGTGTCATGGTTCCTCTATCGCACCCATGCGGGTCTGGTGCTGCGGGCCATCGGCGATTCCCATGAGGCGGCCCATGCCATCGGTTATCGTGTGGTGGCCATCCGCTTTGCCGCCATCCTGTTCGGCGGCATGACCAGCGGGCTCGCCGGTGCCTATATGTCGCTCTCCTACACGCCGATGTGGGCGGAAAACATGACCGCCGGACGCGGCTGGATCGCGCTGGCCCTGGTGGTGTTCGCAACGTGGCGGCCAGCACGCCTGCTGCTGGGTTCCTATCTCTTTGGCGGCATTACGATTCTGCAACTGCATGTGCAGGGCCCTGGCAACCCCCTCCCCTCGCCATTCCCCTCCATGCCGCCCTTAT
>CAZQLF010000048.1:10181-10751 GCA_964594035.1 uncultured Rhodospirillaceae bacterium
GGCGCGTGACGCGTACATGCGGATCCGCACACGGGGCGACGTGGAGATCGTGTTCCGGTCGGCCGTGCCCGGCTTGCTCGGGCTGCCATGGGAACTGATGGCCGACCCCAGGCGCGATACGCCGCTGGCAATGGATGTCGCCGGGGTGAGCCGGGCGGTGCCGGCGGCCCCGGACGCGCCCGAGACGGTGCCCGTCCCGGGCGGGCGGCTCCGGGTGCTGGTGGTGATCTCCCGCGATTCGGCGCGGATCCGGCTGAACGCGCCGGCCAGCCTTGGCAAGCGTTTTCATGCTACCGGATGAACTTATCCATCCGGTCAAGTTGGGCTAGACTTGTCCCAAAATCACCGAGTGCTGCGACGACAAACAGGGAGACGAAGAAAATGCGCAGAAGAACATTCAACAAGCTGCTGGGCGCAACGGCGGCAACCGCCGTCCTCGGACGTACCGGCTTGCTCCGCGCCGATGAGCCGTTCAAGGCTGGTTTCATCTATGTCGGCCCTGTGGCCGATTACGGCTTCAGCCACCAGCATGACGAAGGCCGCAAGCAGGCGCAGGACGCGCTCGGCGAC
>CAZQLF010000049.1:0-10734 GCA_964594035.1 uncultured Rhodospirillaceae bacterium
GTTGTATGATCGCTTTGGATGGAGCGCCTGCGTAGTCGGCCTGGCCATCTCCCTTGCGCTTGCCGGCCTGCTGGCTTTTCGGCTGAAGATGAAAGCGCCCGCCACGGCTGCGCAGCCAGCGGTGTTGTCCCAAGTAGCATCGCATTGAGACACCGAGTTTAGGGAATTAGGACAGACCGGATTCCAGTTCATCCCAGAATTTTTCGTCTTGCTCTTTTGCGTCAGCCCATGCCGCGCTGAAATGGACCGTTCGCTTGGCATCTGCGAGAGACATTCCAGCGGCATCATGTAGAACGCGAATGCAGTCACTCTTAGAGGCTCCCTCCTCGCGCAAGTGCGCCAAGGTAGTTTCCGTGAGGACCCCGTCCCGGATGCATTGAGTGCCAATTCGGTAGAATTCCGAACGATTAGGCGAGGGCATTAGTTAACGCCTTCTTCGATTACTCGAAACGCCCCCACCTTACGATCTCGCGGCTCATCGGTCACTGCGCCATTGAGCGCGGCGTCCACCAGGTCGCCAATCGTCCAGATTTGGTGACGCCAAGCTTCAGCGCCTAGCCAACCTGATATCTTCATGGCCGGGTCGATATTCTGGATAATTGCCGCCGTGCGCGACCAGGCTGGATAAGCGGAGGCGATATGGCCAACGCCGTCGATCGAGTATTCACCATCTCACCGATATTCGCTATGTCGCGGTCTATCAGAATGGCGCGCTCGAGTCGCATCAGCGTCCGGGATTGGAGAACGCGTCGGCCTCGGAGTCGGACAAGTACGAGGAGCTGTTCGTGAACCCGACCCTGCTGAAATGTGCAACCCAGCGCGGCAACCTCGATTGCGGCGGGTTACGCGGCCTTGTCGTGGCTTATGGAAACTTCCTGCAGCCCGTCACGCCGATCCGTGGCGGCCACCTTTCCGTCTGCTTCGAGAGCGGATCCAATCCTCTGGCCTTCATCGACCGGCCCCCAGGCCTGTTTGACGATGACTGAAGGCCGGTCCGACCGGGCGGCCTCAAAGATAGGTGGCGTGGATATCGACGGTCGATGCCTGGCCGAGACTCTCGAAATTCCGCTCAAGCCAGGCAGCGGCCGTCTCCCGGCCGACGTCCCGCAGCTCGCAGAGGAAACCCCAATCGGCGTTCAGCTTGCTGGCCACGCTCAGCTTCGACATCGCCTCTTCGGCCGAGACGCTGTGAATGTGCATCTTCTTGAGCGCGCCCTTCTTCAGCATGTCGCCATCGATGAGATCGGTGACGAAGTTGATGGCGCGCATCTCGCGCATCAGGGAGGAGTTGAAGCTGATCTCGTTGATCCGGTTCAGGATCTCCGAGGCCGTGCGCGGCAGCTCGCTGCGCATCATCGGGTTGATATGGACGAGCACCACGTCCCGGCTCTCGCAGTTGTAGATCAGCGGATAGATCGCCGGATTGCCCATATAACCGCCGTCCCAATAGGCCTCGCCGTCGATCTCGACGGCCTGGAACAGGAATGGCAGGCAGCCCGAGGCCATCACTGAATCCACGGTGATCTCGTTATTGGAAAAGACCTTGACCTTGCCCGTGCGCACATTGGTGGCCGAAAGATAGAGCTTCACCGGGCAGGAATGGCTGCGCAGTGCGTCGAAATCGACGACTTGCCCCAACACATCGCGCAGAGGGTTATAATTGATCGGGTTGAATTGATACGGCGACAGCACTCGCGTCAGCATATCGGCCAGCACGAAGCTCATTGAGTTCTCTAGCGACTTGTTGCCGATCAGCCGGTCGAACCAGTTCGGCTGCAGCGGACCGAGACTGGCCGCATGGCTCACACGCCGCCAGAAATTGGCCAGCGCCTGGCGGGCGCCGGAACGGCCGGCCTCGGCGATGCCATAGGCGGCTACCGTCGCATTCATGGCACCGGCACTGGTGGCACTGATGCCTTCGATCTCGATGCGCGGATCCTCGAGCAGCCGGTCGAGAACGCCCCAGGTAAAGGCGCCGTGAGCGCCACCACCCTGGAGGGCAAGATTGATCGCTTTGGTACCGGCTGCGTGACCGCCATGGCTATGGCCATGAGCGGGCTGCTGGTCGTGGTTGTGGGCTTCTAATTCCATGGCTGCCTCCTGTGCTCAATGGGCTGTCCAGCCGCCATCGACCGGCAAAGCGGTGCCAGTAATCGAGGCGGCGGCGTCGGTGCTGAGGAACAGGCAGAGCGCGCCAAGTTCCTCCACAGTTGCGAATTTCTTGTTCGGCTGTTGGGCCAGGAGAATCTCGCGGATCACCCGGTCCTTGCCGATACCGTGGGATTTCGCCTGATCGTCGATCTGTTTTTCGACCAATGGCGTCCAGACATAGCCAGGGCAAATGGCATTGCAGGTGACGCCCGCTTCGGCCCCTTCCAGGGCCGTCACTTTGGTCAGCCCCACGACGCCATGCTTGGCGGCGACATAGGCCGCCTTGAAGGGCGAAGCGATCAGCCCGTGGGCCGAGGCGATATTGATAATGCGGCCCCAGCCCCGCTGCTTCATCCCGGCGAAAACCGCGCGCGTAGTGTGAAAGGCGGCGCTGAGATCGATGGCGAGGATGGCGTCCCATTTGGCGGCCGGGAAATTTTCGAGCGGCGCCACGAACTGGATGCCGGCATTGTTCACCAGGATGTCGACCTTGCCGAAGGCGGTGCCCGCCGCATCGACCATGGCGAGGATGGCCTCCGGCTTGCTCATATCGGCACCGTCATAGCGGATATCGGCCTGGGTTTCCTTTGCCAGGCGAGCCCGGGTCTTTTCAATCTCGGCAGCATCGCCAAAGCCATTCAGCATCACCGCGGCGCCGGCGCCGGCCAGGACACGGGCGATACCCAGGCCGATGCCGCTGGTCGAGCCGGTGACAATGGCGGCGCGGCCTTCGAGCGGCCGAGCGGCCGGGGAGCTACTGCCTTCAGCAGGCTTTGGTTGCGGCAAGGTCATGAACATGGTGCCATCCTCCGGTTAACCTTTTCGACCAGCAGCATCGGAGTCGGCACGCTCGTTTGGAAATGCCGATGCGATATGGTCATGATGCTCAATCGTTATCGGCCGCAGGCGGGGTGTTCAGGCAATATGCCGGCCGGGGGAAATCGAACGAGGGACGATATCGGCCATGGAAATGCATCAAATCCGGTATTTTCTGGCAGTCTGCGACACGCTGAACTTCACGCGCGCGGCAGAAGCCTGCAACGTGACCCAGCCGGCGCTGACTCGCGCCATCCAGAAGCTGGAGGAAGAGCTTGGTTCGCTGCTGCTCCACCGCGAGCGCAGCCGCACTCACCTGACCGATTTCGGCCAACTCATGCGCCCGCACCTGGAACAGATCGTGCGCAATGCCGAGCAGGCGGCCACCACCGCCAAGAGTTTCCTGCGGCTGGACGAAGCGCCGCTGCGACTCGGTGTCATGTGCACCGTCGGGCCGACCCGCTGCGTCGGCCTGCTGGCACAATTCCCCAAGGATCAACCCGGCATCGACGTCACCCTGAGCGAGGGCGTGCCAGATGCGCTAAAAGATTCCCTGCTGGCAGGCAATATCGATATCGCCATAATGCCCAAACCAGCCCAAGACGACGAGCGGCTGCGTATCGAGCCGATTTACCGCGAGCGCTTCGTCGTCGCCTTTTCGCCGGGTCATCGTTTCTCGCGCATGAACGCGGTCAAGACGATTGACTGCGCCGGCGAGTCCTACCTCGTGCGCATCAACTGCGAGTACCTCAACCACTGGGACAACTTCCTGCGCGAGAACAAGATCGCGCTGCGCGATGCCTATCGCAGCGAACGCGAAGACTGGATTCAGACCATGGCCATGGCAGGCATGGGTATCTGCTTCATCCCCGAATACTCACCCACTTTGCCCGGTCTCACCACTCGCCCGCTCATCGAGCCTGAGGTGACGCGCGAGGTCTGCCTGATTAGCGTCCCGGGGCGGCGCTTCTCCCCGGCCGTTGCCGCCTTCGTTCAGGCCGTGAAGCGTTACCCCTGGCAAAGCGCCTGAGGGCTGCCTCAGTTCGCCGCGAGGTCGAGACCCATCGTGGCCGGCGCCGCCACACCGCTATCCACCAACACCCGCAGGGCGTCGGCCGGAAGGTGGGCGTGGACCGGCGTGCCCTGGGTAAAGGGAATGCTGTCGCCGGTGTTCTGCACCAGCACCTGAATCTTCTCGCCGGTGGCGAGCCGGACGATGAGCTGGACAGAGTTGCCGAGATAGACCCAGCGCTCGACCATGCCGGGCACACGATTTTCGCCAGAGGACCCGTGGTTTTCCAGCCGCACGCGTTCCGGCCGGATGGTCACCTTGGTGGCGCCGGAGATCGACTGGTCGCCACGACCAGCGCGAAGCTCAAACTCGCCGAGCCGGACCCGGCAGCGGCCGTCAGAATCTGCACCCTCGGCCATCGCCATCATCAGATTCGATACGCCGAGAAAGTCGGCCACGAAGACCGTCGAGGGCGCTTCGTAGATTTCTTCCGGTGGTGCGACCTGCTCGACGCGGCCATGAGACATGACCGCGATGCGGTCGCTCATGGTCAGCGCCTCTTCCTGGTCGTGTGTCACGTAGATGAAGGTGATGCCAACCTGTTGCTGTAGGGCCTTTAGCTCGATCTGCAGCGCCTTGCGCAATTTGGCGTCGAGCGCGCCCAGCGGTTCGTCAAGCAGCAGCACCGCGGGTTTCAGCACCAAGGCGCGCGCCAGCGCCACGCGCTGTTGCTGGCCGCCGGACATCTGGGCGGGCTTGCGCTTTTCGAAGCCGGTCAACTGGACCAGCTCCAGCGCCTCGCCGACCCGGCGTTTCACTTCGGCGTCGGACGCCTTTTGCCGGCGCAGACCGAAAGCCACGTTGTCGTACACGTTCAGATGCGGGAACAGGGCGTAGCTCTGGAACACCGTATTGACATGGCGCTTGTGGGGCGGCGTGCCTGTCATATCGGCGCCATCCAGCACGATCTGGCCGCTCGTCGGCTTTTCGAAGCCCGCGATCATGCGCAACGTGGTCGTCTTGCCGCAGCCTGACGAGCCGAGCAGCGAAAAGAACTCGCCGCCCGGAATATGCAGGTTGATGCCGTCCACGGCGCGCACCACGCCATAGGCTTTCACCAGATCAACAAGTTCGACTTCGCCGCCGCTCACGTCATCACCTGTCCTTGTTACAAACCGCCCATGCCGTGGACCATATGGCCGCCCTGGGCCGGACGCTCGCCGCGCGTCATCAGACGGAACAGCAGATAGGCTGCACCCAGTGCTGCCAGCGTGAAATAGACCATCAAAGCAGCAAGCGCGTTCACCGAAGGCAGCGGTGCTGCGCGGGTGGCGCCATAGATGCGGATCGGGATTGTGTCACAGCCCGCGCCGCAGGAGAGCCATTGGCTAATCACGAAATCATCGATGGAGATCGCAAAGACGATCATCAGGCTGGAGAAGATCGCCGGCATCAGCAGCGGGAACAGCACAAGGCGTAGCGTTTGCCAAGGCGTGGCACCGAGATCGGCGGCCGCTTCTTCGTACTGGCGGCCGATGGAGAACAATCGGCCGCGGACGATCACCACCACATAGGAAAGCGAGAACGTCACATGGCCCATCACCTGGGCCATCGTTCCCAGCTCGATGAAGGTAAAGAGATAGGTGATCACAAGATAAAGCGCGACGCCCGACACGATTTCCGGCGTGACGAGCGGGAACAGCATCAGGAAGTTCGACGGGCCTGATGCCGGGCCGCGCCAGCGCGCCAGTCCGATGGCGAGGATCACGCCCAGGGGCGTGGCAATCAGCATGTCGAGCCCGGCGAGCTTCAGGCTTTGAAACAGCGTGTTCTGCAGTGTCGGATCATGCCAGACGGAATTGACCGGATCGCCCCAGTACCAGCGGGTCAGCGAGAAGCCCTGCCAGGCGGTCACCGATCGGCCCGCGTTGAAGGAGAACTGGATCGCCACCAGCACTGGCATGATCGAAATCAGGACATAGACCCAGGTGATCAACACCAGGAACCGTGGCCGGCCCCAAGGGTTGCGCGCCCAATCAAAGAAACGGCGCAGCACCGTTCGCTCGGGTGCTGGCGCTCGGGCAACGCGAGCCACGGCTTCCGTCATGCCTGGGCCTCCCGTTGCGCCCGCGCAATTGTGATCATGTAATAGGCCATCAACACCGCGAGAAATGCTGAGAGCACAAGCGTCAGCGCCGCGCCCACCGAGGGCTGTGGCCCGCCATGGAAGAAGATGTCGATCTGGTTGCCGATCATGCTGGTTTGCGGCGAACCCGACACGATGTTTGGCGTGTAGTAATCGCCGAACATCGGAAGCGCGATGATGACGCTGGCCCCCAGCACGCCGGTCTTGGAGAGCGGCAGCGTAACATGGAAAAAGGCTTCAGAGGGACGCGCGCCAAGGTCGCGCGCCGCCTCCAGCAGGCTCTTGTCGATACGATCGAGCGCGGCCAGCAGCGGCATGATGAAATAGGGGATGTAGCCGTAAACCAGGCCAAGGATCACCGAGACCGGGTTTCCGTTCAGCCAGTCCGGCGGATGGGGTGCAATGTGCGTCCAGATCAGGAAGGCGTTCACGAAACCGGTGGGCGAGAACAGGTTCACCCAGGCCAGCATGCGCATCAGATAGCTGACCCAGAACGGCAGTACGAGAAGCACCAGCAAAATCGACTTCGATTTTCCGGCATGGCGCGAGACGTAGTAGGCGACCGGATACCCGACAAGCAGGCAAACCGTCAGCGCGATGGGGACATATTCGGTCGTCCTGAGGAAAACCTCCCAGTACTCACCGCCCGGGAGGAATCCGGCAAGAGTGTCCGTCATTGAGGTGAAATCCCAATCGAGAGGATTCCATGACGGAACAGGAGTCTGGAAAATGGGATCGACACCGCCGAAGGCGACGCCGATCACCGCATAAAAAGGAACAAGGAAAAGCAGGATGAGCCAGATCACGCCCGGCAGGGCAAACGCCGGCCAGAGCCACTTCGGGTACATCCCGCCTTTCCTCTCGATCCCTCCGGCTGTTTATGTGCCCGAGTTGAACTTCGCGTAGGCCTTCTGCCACAACGCCTGGCCCTTGGGCGTCAGCGTCATTTCCTGCAGCGAGCCCGGCCCGAAGTGGTCGGAATCGAAGATCGCCGTACGCAGATTCTCCGGCAGCACCTTGTCGGCGATCAGCGAATCCGCCGTGATCGAAACCTGCGGCGGCTGATAACCGGTGAAGGTGGTGAAGTTTTTGTAGGCGACATCCTTGTCGAGCAGGTAGTTGAGCCAAAGATGGGCCAGCACCGGCTTCTTGGTCGCGCGCAAAATGGCCCAGCAATCGTTCTGCACGGGGCCTTTCCCCTTGGCCGGCGACCAGAACCGCAGATGCGAGCCGTCGTCCCCCTGGGGCAGATAGTTGAAGAAAGCGCCCAACAGGTCACCGGACCACGATTGATGCAGCCAGGATTCGCCGGTGGCGAGCGTCTGGTATTCGGTGATGTTGATCTTCGGGTTGCAGATCGGAATCAGCTTTTTGAGATCCGCCAGTGACTTCTCGATCAGCGCCGGATCTTCGGTGTTGATGTCGTAGATGCCCTGATGCAGCAGGCCCATGGTCAATGATTCACGCGCATCGTCGAGCACGCCGACGTATCCCTTGTAAGCGCTCGATTGCCAGAAGATATCCCAGGGATTGTCCATCTTGGCGATGTCTTCCTTGACCTTGTCGGCACGCCAGCCGATGCCGGTGGCGTAGGTGACATAAGGCACGGTGTAGCGCGCACCGACGTCGTAGAACGGGCTATGCAGCGAGGGCCAGATATTGGCCTTGTAGTTCGGGATGTAGTCGAGATTGATCGGCTTGATCAGCTTGCCGGCAACGGCCTGGGCGAGGCGATCAGGGGTGATATCGGTGACGTCGGGCTGGACCGACTTGCTGGCGAGCCGTGTGATGGCCTGGTCCATGCTGTCGAAGGTCGTCAGCTCCATCTTCACGTTGTATTTCTTGCCGAACTCATCAATCAGCTTCTTGTCGAAATAATCCTGATAATTGAACAATTTAAAGGTGCCGCCGGTCTCGGGCTGCAGGCCGCTCGCAATTGGCTTCTGATAGAGCGGCAGGGTGACCGGCTTGTCCGGGCGGGCCAGCGGAATTCCGCCGGGACCGACGAGCTGGTTGTCGGCAAGAGCGTGGTCGATCATCAAAGGCGCCATGGCAGCGCTTATGCCAACGACTCCCAGTGCCTTGAGGGCTCGCCGGCGGGATATCAGACCGGCGCGAATGTCTCCCAGAATGCGATCAGTTTCTTCACGACGTTTCATCACGTCCTCCATTGTTTACCCCCGCGCTCGGTGAATTGTAACGTGCTGTAAATTGCCGGTCCATCCGCCTCAACCGGACCAGAATTGGGCCAATTTGCATACTGAGATCGATTTGAACATCACATCGTAATGCAATGAACCTGCGGCAAATCAGGCTCGCACCATACTAAGCGAGAATGGGCGGGTGCTATGCACCATTAAGCATTGATCTTGCCGACGGCGGCGGGCTACGGCTGTACCAATGCCGCGCGAACATCCCCAGGCGATGCCTCTCAATCCTTCGGAGATTCGCCTCATCATCATCGGGGCCATGCTGGCCCTTTTTCTTTCGGCCCTCGATCAGACCGTGGTGGCCACTGCATTGCCGCCCATCGCCAAGGATCTCGGCAATTTCGAACTGATCTCCTGGGTCATCACCTCCTATCTGCTGACCTCGACCTGCGTGACGCCGATCGCGGGCAAGCTCAGCGACCTCTACGGCCGGCGGCTCCTGATGAATGGCTGCGTGATCCTGTTCATTGTGGGCTCCGCGCTCTGCGCGCTGGCTCCCAGCATGATCCTGCTGATCCTGGCCCGCGCGCTGCAGGGTTTGGGCGGCGGCGGCCTAGTCACCATGGGCCAGACCATCATCGCCGACGTGGTCTCACCACGCGAGCGCGGCCGCTATGCCGGCTATTTCGCCATCGTCTGGGGTTCTGCGTCGGTGCTGGGTCCGACGGTGGGCGGCTTCGTCACCCAGTTTTACGGCTGGCCCTGGATCTTCTGGATCAACCTGCCGCTTGGCCTCACAGCACTGCTGATTTCCAGCAATGCGTTGCGCAAGCTGTCGGTTGAGCGCCATGAATCGCGGATCGACTATGCGGGCGTGTCGCTGCTCTGTGCCACGACCGTCAGCCTGCTGCTTGTCTTGTCGCTGGGCGGCAATCGCCTGCCCTGGGTCTCGCTCGGCATGACGGGCCTGATTGCGCTGACGATGGTGCTAGGCGTTTTGTTCGTCCTCCAGCAAATGCAATCGAGCGAGCCGATCATGCCGCCGCATTTCCTGAAGGACCGAGTGATCCGTCCGGTGACCCTCACCATCATCATCATCTACGGCTCGTATCTGGCGCTTGCCGTGCTGGCACCAATTTATTTTCAGATCGCGCTCGGCCGGCCGGTCGGCGAGGCCGGACTGCTAATGATTCCCTTCATGCTGTCGAGCACGATCACGGCCAATCTCGCCGGCGCCTACACGCGACGTCATGGACGATACAAGCGTCCGCCATTGGTCGGCCTGCCCGTGACCATCGTTTGCGTGGCGGTGCTGGCGGCGCTCGCCACGCATCTGTCGTCAACGGCTGCCTCGGCAATACTGATGGTCGCCGGCGTCGGTCTTGGCCCGATCTTCCCCTGCACGACCGTCGCCGCACAAAACGCGGTGGAACGCCGCCATTTGGGAATTGTCAGCGGCGCGGTCGCCTTTGCCCGTGCGCTCGGTGGTGCCCTTGGTGTCGCGGCAGCATCGGCGCTGGTTTTGGGCTTGGCTGCCGTCGCCCTTGCCCAGATCGGCTCCGTGGCAAGCCTCGAGGATCTGGCCGAACACACCCTGCCGCCCGACGTGCGCCTCGCAGTTGCGAAAGCGTTCGGCTACATGTTCGGCGCCGTCGCCGCCACGCTCGCCCTCGGGTTGGCGGTGTTCTATCGCGTGGAGGACAGAGAGCTCATCAGCCGAGCACCGATAGCTACTTCATCCCCGGCCGATTGATCGCGTCGCACGCTGAGTGTCCTTCGCAAAATGGTGGCGTGGGAATGGCGTAAAACACCCGCGCAGAGTCACAAAAATGACACCGACCAGTGATGTCTTGGATGCGACAGTCCGGGCGGTAAAGGGGCCGTTAAACAGCCATGATGGCAAGGGGGCTTCGATATGCTCGGCAGACGCAAAGACAACGGAAGGGGGATCGACATGCTCGGCAAGCGCAATCCGGACGGAACGCCCGCCCCAGGAGGCGACACCTCGCCGGCCGGTGATGCCGCCGGAGGACAAGGACGCGGCATTCTTCCCGATACGGTTCCACGGCCGGTGGGCGATGCTGAATCGGCCCATGCCGACGGCCGGCGGAACGGCCGGCGCGCACATCTGGCTGTCATGGTCGCCCGACCTCAAGCATTGGGGCGACCACCACATTCTCTTGCGCGCCCGGCGCGGCGGATGGTGGGACGCCAACAAGATCGGCCTGTCGCCGCCGCCCCTGCGCACCGATGAGGGCTGGCTCCTCCTCTATCACGGAGTCCGCTTGACGGCGAGCGGCGCCATCTACCGGCTCGGCCTCGCGCTTCTCGATCTCGACGATCCGACCAAGGTGGTGGCTCGTTCCGATGAGTGGGTGTTCGAGCCGGAAGCCGATTACGAACGTTTCGGCGATGTCGACAAGGTCGTGTTTCCATGCGGTTGGATCGACGTTAACGGC
>CAZQLF010000050.1:0-10719 GCA_964594035.1 uncultured Rhodospirillaceae bacterium
GTCAGGTAGACGAGCGGATGGCCGAGTGCCCCCTTGCCCCCGTCGCAGCCGACCCTGTCTTTGTCAATTTCGATGGTTTCCGGCGGTTTCATGCGCGTCGATGCCTGACGATTGACCCTGGCAATTGATCCCGGGCGCCTGATCCTGGCGATTGCCCCCGGGGCGATTGACCTCGAATTGGCGCGGATGATAGGCATGGGCCGCGAACGGGATCAACCCGTCCTCGCAGGCGTCCTGTTCAAAGGTCCATGCCGGAAAACCTGGTGCTTCCCGCCGATGCCGTGCGCGTCCGCGGTCTCGACAAGATCTATGCCGCAAGCGGCAAGCGCCCTGCCAAGGAGGCGCTGAGGGGCGTCGATCTCGCGATTCCCCGCGGCTGCCTGTTCGGCCTTCTGGGTCCCAACGGCGCCGGAAAATCGACCCTGATCAACATCCTGGCCCAGCTCGTCAACAAGACGGCGGGCGACGTCCAGGTCTGGGGCTTCGATCTCGACCGCCAGCCCCGCGATGTGGCGAGCGCCATTGGCGTGGTACCGCAGGAACTCAATATCGATCCCTTCTTCACGCCGCACGAGCTGTTGGATCTCCAGGCCGGTCTCTATGGCGTACCGAAGGCAGAACGGCGCACCGACGAGATCCTGGCGGCGGTGGGCCTGAGCGACCGCGCCACATCCTATGCCCGTACGCTCTCCGGCGGCATGCGCCGGCGCCTGCTGGTGGCGAAGGCCCTGGTGCACAACCCGCCGGTGCTGGTGCTGGACGAGCCCACCGCCGGCGTCGATGTGGAGCTGCGTCAGCAGTTGTGGCGCTATGTGCGCGAACTCAATGCCGGCGGCGTCACCGTTCTGTTGACCACTCATTACCTGGAAGAGGCGGAGCAACTCTGCGATCGCATCGCCATCATCAATCATGGCCGGCTGATCGCCTGCGACACGACCTCGGCGTTGCTGCGCCGGCTCGACGCCAAGGAGATTTCCATTGTGGTCGACCGCGACCTGACCGTGGTTCCGGCCTCGCTTGCCGCCTTCGATACGGTGCTGAAGGATTCGCGGCGGCTCACCGTGCGCTATCAGCCGAGCCGCGCGCGCGTCGCCCAGATCCTCGCTGCGGTGCAGGCAGCGGGGCTGGAAATCGTCGATCTCTCCACGCTGGAAGCCGATCTCGAGGACATCTTCCTGCAGCTGACGCGTGGCGACCGCGAGGAACCCGCGCCGGCACGAAAGGCGATGCCGTGAGCGCCAGCCTTCGCGTCCTGCACCTTGTCGGGCTGCTGATCCTGCCTCTGCTGCTGATCGCCTGTGCGCCTCGCCTTCAACCGCTCGGACCCGCCGTCATGACGCCGAAATTCGCGGACAACAAGCTCGTGATGGATGACGGGGTGGCCCTTCCGTTGCGCCATTGGCCGGCCGAGGGCAGGCCGAGAGCGGTGATCCTCGGCGTGCATGGTTTCAACGATTACAGCAATGCCTTCGACGGACCGGCGAAGGACTGGGCGAAGCTCGGCATTGAGACCTATGCCTATGACCAGCGCGGCTTCGGCGAGACGCCCTATCACGGGCTTTGGGCCGGCGACCGGCGGATGATCGCCGATCTGAAAGCGGCAACGGTGCTGTTGCGCGAACGCCGCCCGGATGTGCCGTTCTACCTGCTGGGCGAAAGCATGGGTGGGGCGGTGGTGATGGCAGCATCGGTCGAGAACGATCCGCCGCATGCCGACGGATTGGTCCTGGTCGCGCCGGCCGTCTGGGGCCGCCGGAACCTGGGTCCGATCGCCAGCGGTGCGCTCTGGTTTTTCGCCCATACGGTTCCCTGGTACACGCTGGATGGGCGCGGTTTGCGGATCGAGCCCTCGGACAACCGCAAGATGCTGGAGAAACTGTTCCACGACCCCCTGATCATCAAGGCAACCCGGGTCGATACGGTCTATGGCCTGGTCGGGCTGATGGACCGCGCCGTGGCGGCCACACCGGATATGCCGGCGCGCACCCTGGTGCTGTTCGGCGCCCATGAACAGGTGATCGACGATTCCGCCGCGCTCGACATGCTGAACGGCCTGCCGCGCGGGCCGCTGGGCCCACGGGTCGCCATATATTCCCAGGGCTATCACATGCTGCTGCGCGACCTGAACGCGCATGTCGTGGTGGACGACGTCGCGGCCTGGATTTTGAATCCGGCCGATCCGCTGCCTTCGGGTGCGGAAGCGCGCGCGCAGAAGATTCTGGATCGGCCGAAGGCGGGCTTGGCCGCCGGGTCGTAAAGGGGACGGCGCCCGAGCGGATCATTCCGCCGGGCGGCAGTTCAGCACCTTGGCGCTGGCGGGCTTCATCGCCTGGTCGGCAGCGCCAAGCCAGACCGAGACCTCGTATTCGAACACTGTCGGATCGGCCAACACCTGCTGGGCGAGATTGGGCGTGCGGCGCTGCTCCGCCTCATATGTCGCGGTGCAGTCGGGCATTGCCGTCTCGGCGAGACCGGTATCCTTCTGGATCCGCTGCCAGCAGCCGGCGCCATCATCGCCCTTCACCGAGCAGGGCGCTTCATAGACCCTGAGATAGCGCATGCTCACGCCGTCCTTGCCCGGCTGGATCGAATGCCAGGTCTTGGCCGCGTCCTCGAACAGCTTCCTGGCTTTGGCGTCGAAGACAGCGTACCCCATGCCGCCGTTCCAGCCATCCTCGGCGCTGAAGAAGATGTAGCCGCCGCGCACGCCCCAGAAATAGCCGCTCCAGTCTTCGCCCTTGATGACGATCTCGCTGTCGACATTCTCGCGCTTGCAGACCGGACGCTTGGCCCCGGCAGCGATCGGAATGATCGAGAGCTGCTCCGCACCCGGCTGGCCCAGATCCACCTCCTTCACGGCGAAATGCGAAAAGTAGAAGCAGGAGAGTTGCGCCTTGGCCTGCGGATTGGCGGGATCGGCGGGCAGCGGCAGGTGCTCGACCTTCAGCGGCGCGTCGAACAGGTCGGCTGCGGCCCAGGCCGAGGAACCGGCGCCGAGCAGGGCCAGCATGATCGTGCCCGTTATCAGGGCCAGCTTGCGCAATGACGTCATCGTCTCCCCTTGCTCCCCTCAGGTCTCCAGAACCGCACCCGGCAGTTTGCGCCGGGCCCGGGCGAAGGCCTCCGGCGGCACGTCGAACGTCTCGGCGAGACTCAATACCAGCCGCTCATCGCCCAACACAAAGTCCAGCACACCGCCCAGCACAGCGGGCTCGCCGGCCCGCGCCTTCAGGCTCGCCTGGTCCAGGCCGCTCAAGGCGAAGAACCGGGCGAACAGGCCCTCGTCGCCCGCGATATGCGCGAGCGACAGCAGGGCCAGGGTTTCGGGATCGGGCAGCTCCTTCTTGGCGCGCAGCGGCATGACGCCAGTCTAGCCGGAGTCGGCCGATGGTGTCTCAGGGAGCCCGAATGGATAGGATCAGACCCAACGGAATCTAAGGGGACGGATCAGGAGAAACCGATGCTTTTCATGGTGATCGAGAGCTTTGCCGGCAATGACGTGGTTCCGATCTATCAGCATCTGCGCGACAAGGGCCGCGGCCTTCCGGCGGGGCTGGAGTATGTCGACAGCTGGATCGAGGCCAGTTTCGGCCGCTGCTTCCAGCTCATGCGCTGCGAGGATACGCGATTGCTGCAGGAATGGGTCCTGCATTGGCGCGGTGTCGGCGTGGGATTCGAGATCGTGCCGGTGGTGCCGAGCAAGGAGGTGCAGGCGATCGTCGCCCCGCATCTGAGGCCCGCGGCCAAGAGTTGAGGCTGCACTTCTTTACCAGCAGGACGGCGCGCCTTTGCCGCCCGCGGCTTCAACTGCCCACGCCTTACCCGCGTCCGCTTTACGCTTGGGGGGCCTTTCGCTATGGTGCCGCCGTCTCAGGCGCCAACGCACCCGTAGCTCAGCTGGATAGAGCGCTGCCCTCCGAAGGCAGAGGTCGTGAGTTCGAATCTCGCCGGGTGCGCCAACCTCGCGGAGGTTGGAGTGAAAGGCGCCAATTGTCTTTGCCCGACTCATCCAGATGTTCACGACGGTGGCCAGCGAGATGTCTCCCGGCCCTCCGGATGCCGTACAAGCGATCCGGATTTGGGGGAGAACGGCGTCAAGGTTCACCTCTGAGGGCAAAGTCCGCAGCGGGGGTCGCTCAGCCCTCCTGCAGCAATTTCCGCATCGCCGCCACGCCTGGCGCCGGTTCGGAAAAACGCCGCCCCCAGATGACCCCGCCGTCGATAACAAGATCCTCGGCCGTGATGAAGCCGGCTTCATCGCTGGCGAGAAACAGGCAGGCATTGGCAATGTCGTCGACGATTCCCGCCCGCGGTATGGCCTGCATGCCGGCGAACGGAACCTTGATGCGTTCGGCGCTCTTGTCGGCTTCGGCGTGGTCGAGGCCCATGGCCTTGCCGAAGATGCCGGTAGCGATTGCACCCGGCGAGATCGAGTTCACCCGCACCCCGTCTTCGCCCAGCTCCATGGCCGCGCAGCGGCTCATATGAATCAAGGCCGCCTTGGCCGTTCCATAGATCAGCGATGACGAATAGCCGGCCCGGTGGCCGGCGATGGAGCCGATGTTGACGATGCTGCCGCTGCGCTGGCCGCGCATGATCGGTGCCGCGTATTTCATATGCGCGAGAGCGCCCCGCACATGCACTGCGATGGCGCGGTCGAAGGCCTCGAGGGAAATTTCTTCCACGCGCCCGCCCCTGGCCGGTCCGCCAGCATTGTTGACCAGGATGTCCAGCCGCCCGAATCGCTCGCGCACTGTTTCAATGCTCTTGCGCGCATGGAATTCGTCGGCGGCGACATCCGCCTCCACGAACATCGCGCCGCTGGCCTTGGCCACCTCCTCACCCAGGCTACGCCGCCGCCCGCTGAAGGCCACGGCGGCTCCTTCCTCGACAAACCGTTCGACGATGCGACGGCCGATCCCGCTGGTGCCCCCGGTTACGAACGCGACCTTGGCTTCGAGTCTCCTGGCCATGTTTTGTCTTCCCCGCTGTCCGAATGGAATGCCACTGCTGAGATATCGCGCCGGCTGCGGCCAGGCAACGATTTCACGCGAGTGAGGGGACGTGTTGCCGAATTGGGCATACCGGCGTGGCGCGGCCCCGTCCTCTGCGGGCGCTGCGCCGTGTTATAGCCGGTTCAGCTCGAATTCCTCGCAAGAGTGGCCGAGTGCGGCAAGGCCCTCTTCCAGGAAATCGCCCAGCGTGGGTGTACCGACAAGGTAGTCGGTGGAGTCGCGGCGTTGTCGCTCGCGCGCCTGGCCCTTGGCATTTTCCCATTCCGCGCGATCGAAATCGCCACGCCCGACCCAGGTCAGCGCGATCAGGTCGGCAATCTCATCCGCGTTCAGGTCGTCGATCGCGGCCCGCAGCTCGGCCTCGGTCGCATCGTCCTCATAATCCTCAAGGATTTCGCTTTCACCATCATCGGACGGATTGGATCCCGGATCCGGTTCGGCCGGGGCCACCTTGGCGTCGAATTCCCGCGACTTGACGATGATAAAACAGACCTTTTCGGTACTGATATCGAGCTCCACGACCTCGTCGGCCGCGCCCGTCGCCTCGTTCCTGGCCATCACGCCGTCCTTTTCCAGGTTTTGCGACCTAAACAGCGCCTCGCGGATTTGGTTTCACCGTCATGAGAGTAAATTGTCTGTTCCGGGACAAATTTCTCCTATGGTGCTGCGCCGGCGTTAATCTCTCTGGCGGCGGCGATGCATTCGGAAACGATCGCCCGAACATCCTCTTCCTTCGCGCGGTGGTTGACGAAGCAGGCGCGCAATGCGAACTGCCCGTTGATCGTTGCGTTCGAAATGTAGACACGGCCGCGCGCGATCACACGGCGCAGGATGGCGGCATTGTCCTTCGTGCGATGGCGAAAGCACACCGCACTGAGCCCAACCGGCACCAGCAGTTCGAGATCCGGCTGGGCCTGGATTTCCTGTGCCAGAAGCTGGGCATGCTGCAGGTCCTGGGCGATTGCCTGGCGGAAGGCCTGACGCCCGTGATACTGCAGCGAGAGCCACAGCTTCAACGCACGGAAGCGGCGCGAGAGCTCCATGGATTCTTCGAAGAAGGCAAATCCCTCGATGGTGTCGGTGTTCAAGCTCCGGGCGTAATCGCCGCTATGGGAAAAGGTTTGGCGCGCGATCTGCGGGTCACGGTAGAGCAGGCAGCCGCACTCGATCGTCTGGTAGAGCCATTTGTGGGCATCGAGGGCGAGGGAATCCGCCCGGTCCAGGCCGCGGAATTTTTCCGGCGCCGCCAGGGCGGCAAGCGCGCCATAGGCGCCATCCACATGAAGCCAGAGCCCCTCGTGCTCGGCCATGGCGGCAATCTCGGGCAAGGGGTCGATGGCGCCGGTATTGACCGTGCCTGCCGTCGCCACGATCGCGATAGGCGAGAGGCCCGCCTTGCGGTCGGCGGCAATAGCCGCCTCAAGCGCGTCTGTCTTCATTCGAAACGTGCCGTCAACAGGAATCAGGCGAAGATTGTTGCGCCCGATGCCCAGCAAGGCGATCGCCTTCGGGATTGCCATATGGGCCTGTTCGGAAGCGTAGACGACGCAGGGGCGCGCCCCCGTTTCGTTGGCAGGCAGCTTCGCCTCGCGCGCCATCGCCAGCGCCATCAGATTGGCGGCCGACCCGCCGCCGCACAGGCTTCCCGTGTAGCCCGCACAACCCACGGCTTCGGCCAGCCAGGCGATCACCGTTCGCTCGATGATCGTGGCAGCAGGCCCCGAGCGCCAGGAGGTGGTGTTCTGGTTCAGCGCCGCGGCCAACAGTTCGGCGATCGCGCCGACGGGTTCGCCGGAACCCATGACATAGGCGAAGAATTTTCCGGCGGATGGGCGCGAATGTTCGGCTATCGTCTCGAAGTCTTTCAGGACCGCCCGGCCCAACCCGATCTCGGGCCAGGCCCGTGAAAACAATTTCTCGGTTTGCGTTCCGCTGCTGACATAGCAAGCGCGCCGATCGTCGAGCGAAGCCCAATAGCTTTTGGCGAGACTCATGGCCTCATCGGCAAGGCGCGACAGATCCTGATTGGAGATTTCCAGGGCATTCATGGCTCGTCCCCAACGGAAAGTTCGGTGAAGCGGCACCGGAACGAAAGAGACCGGTTCCCATCAGAAAGAGTGGGCTTATGGCACGCCGCAGCACGGATTCACAGCTGCAATCGACTGTGGGGCGCCGCCAGGATCCCGCGATTCGGGTCAGGGTTTCATCGCCGAGCTGAAAGATTTCGCCACTCGCAAGACGCAATTCGCGAGCGCCGGCGCTGGATAGTGTCAGCACAGCGCAACCGTCTTCGACGATCTGTGCGATTGCCGCCAGGAACAGCGCCTGTGTCGCCCCGCCATCATCCGGCAGATCGTCACCATTCACCGGCTTCTGGGCGCTGCGGGGGGTCATTCAGGCCCAGACTGATCGACAGGGGGCGTCCAAACACTCCGTTTCTTGCGGCAAGCGCCTGGAGCCCGCCGGCAAAAAAATCATGTCGACAGCAAGGACCGGAGTGCGACCGCGGGGGCGAAAGCCGATCTTCGCTTCAGGAAAAAAGGAGCCCACCCATGACAATGCAGATGCCTGTCACGCTGGATCATGAAACCCTGCGCTTTGCCTATGGCGAGACCGGCCTGGGCGCCATGCTGGTCGCCGAAAGCGGACGCGGCGTCGTTGCCCTTTTCATCGGCGACGAGTGCCACAAGCTGTTGCGCGATCTCGAAGAAGCGTTCCCCGGGGCCAGGCTGGTCCCCGATGAGACTGGCCTGGAAGAGACCGTCAAAAAGGCGATCGCCGTGGTCGACGCGCCCTGGGTCAAGAGCGATCTGGCCCTGGATTTGCGCGGCTCGCCGGTCGAGATGGCGGTGTGGAATGCCTTGCAGGATATTCCCGTTGGCCAGACGCGAACCTATGGCGAAATCGCCAAGAGCCTGCCGATCGCGGCCACGGCCCAGGACGTGGGCGCAGCCTGTGCAGCAAACCGGATTGCTGTTGCCGTACCCTGCCATCGCGTCGTGAAATCAGATGGGTCGATAGCAGGCTATCGCTGGGGCGTGCAGCGCAAGCGCCGCTTGATCAATAAAGAGGGTGTGTGGTGACGGTCGATGATGCGGGGACGGAGGAGGGAACGAAGAGCGGGGTCCAGCGCCTCGCTCTCGGCCCGAGAGCCCTGTTGCTGCGTGGCTTTGCGCGTGCGCAGGCCGGACGTCTGGTTGCCCTGATCGGCGAGGTCGCGGCCGTTTCGCCGTTCCGTCACATGACGACGCCGGGCGGCTGGACCATGTCGGTTGGGCTGACGAATTGCGGGCAGAGGGGTTGGGTTACCGATCGCACCGGCTACCGCTACGACGGGATCGATCCGCAAACCGGCCAGCCATGGCCAGCCATGCCGCGGCTGTTCATAAAACTCGCGACGGAGGCAGCCGAGGCGGCGGACTTCGCTGGCTTTCGCCCCGATGCCTGCCTGATCAATCGATACACACCAGAAGCCCGTCTTTCATTGCACCAGGATCGCGACGAACGCGATTTCACCCAGCCGATCGTGTCGGTCTCGCTCGGCCTGCCGGCCATCTTTCTGTGGGGCGGCAAGAAGCGCACCGACCGCCCCATGCGCCTGCCCATGCAGAACGGGGACGTCATCGTCTGGGGCGGGCCGGACCGCCTGAACTTCCACGGTGTTCACTCCGTGGCGGAGGGCGAGCATCCTCTGACCGGCGGCTATCGATTCAACCTGACGTTCAGGCGCGCGCTCTGATCGCACACAGCAAACAAGCCCACTCGCCTGGCGCGGAAGAATCAGGCGAGTGGGCTGGCGCTTTCCAAAAACGCCGGGAAGCGGAAACCTGAACCCCGGCAAGGACTGTGAGTTCATCGCGCACGAAAATTTCGTGACCACGTGCGCCCGGCTCGGGCGGATTAGTGGCCGGCCTTGTTCCGCGGATCGTCCGCAGGGTCGAGGTATTCAAGGCCGAGCGGACCGATGGCCGTCACCTGGGTCACGTACTCGCCGGACTTCGCCCAATGGAAATGCGGGGTATCGCCCGGCAGAACGATCACCGATCCGGGCGGATAGGCATTCACCTTGCCATGATCGAAGGTGTCGCCAAGGCCGATATAGAAGACCCCCGACATCACGGTGTAGATGCGATCTTCCGGATGCCTGTGGGGCATCAGCCGGCCGCCGCCGGGCAGCTTGACCCGGACAACATAAGGGCCCGGCTTCGATGGATCGCCAATCAAGACCGCAAGGCGTGCTTCCGGCGGAAATGCTGGAAACGGCTTCCACTCGATGTCTTCCGGCAAGATGGATCGAAAGTCCGCTTCTCCGGGCTGGTGCGGGCGCGCCATGGCCTCGCCTCCTGTTGCATTGGCTGTTTGAAGAGTGTCCAGACGTTGAGCTTCACGCAACGTCTGGCAAAACGCCGGTTGTTGCCCGTGAAATCTTGTCAATGCGTTGCGGACCGGCAGGGCCAATGCGATAAGGCAAGGGAATCATCCGGATATCGCCATGCTCGATGACGACATCATCCGCGCTGCCATCCCCGGCGTGCTTATCGAAGCGGACTTTCCCGAACTGCCGAACCACTACCGCGGCAAGGTGCGCGACAATTACGACCTGCCGGATGGCCGGCGCATCCTGATCTCAACCGACCGGCAGAGCGCCTTCGACCAGATCCTGGCGGCCGTTCCGTTCAAGGGCCAGCTCCTGACCCAAATCGCTCGCCACTGGTTCGAGGCGACGGCCGACATCGCCCGCAACCATGTTCTCGACTATCCCGATCCCAATGTGGTCGTGGGGCGAAAACTCGCCATGCTGCCGGTGGAGATGGTGGTGCGCGACTACCTGACCGGGTCGACCGAAACGTCGATCTGGCCCATGTATCGCGACGGCCGCCGCGCCATGTATGGCATCCATCTGCCCGATGGTCTGCGCAAGAACGACAGGTTGCCGAACACGGTCATCACGCCCACCACCAAGGCGTCGACCGGCAGCCATGATGCGCCGGTAACGCCGGCCGAGACGGCGGAGCGCGGTCTGCTGACCCAGGCGCAGTGGGACGAGGCGGCGGCGCTATCGCTGAAACTCTTCGAGCGCGGCCGCGCCATGGCGGCGAAACGCGGCCTGATCCTGGTCGATACAAAGTTCGAATTCGGCCTGGATGAAGCGGGGCGCATCACGCTCGCCGACGAAATTCTCACCCCGGACAGCAGCCGTTACTGGAAGAAGGCCACCTACGCCAAACGCCACGGCAAGCATGAGGAACCTGAAAACCTCGACAAGGAATTCCTGCGCCTGTGGATCGCCGCGCGCTGCGATCCCTATCGGGACCCGATCCCGGCGATTCCGGAGGAGACGCTGATCGAATTCGCCGGCAAGTACATTACGCTTTACGAGACGGTGACCGGCCGCAGGTTCAAGGCCCCGCCGGCAAACGAACCGGTCAAGGCGCGCATCCGGCGCAACCTCGCGCCGTTCTTCGCGAAGGAAAAGGTGTGCCCATGATCGTCCGGATCACGTGCCGCATCGGCCTGTTGTTGATCCTGCTGACGCTGGCCATTCCGACGCTGGCGAAGGTCCAGCCGTTTCCCGCCGGCTTTCATGGTCGTGCAATCGCCACCAACGGCACGACCGTTTTCGTGCGCGTAGGTGGGCAGGGGCCTGCCGTACTCCTGATCCATGGCTTTGGCGATACCGGCGATATGTGGGCGCCGCTGGCCG
>CAZQLF010000051.1:0-8404 GCA_964594035.1 uncultured Rhodospirillaceae bacterium
ATCGGGCTAATTTTCGGATTTCTGCGGCTGTTGCCTGTCGATTGGGCGTCAGGCGTCGGGGGCTTCTTCGGCCGCAATGTCGGCCCCCGCTTTCCCGTCAGCAAGGTCGGCGAGAGAAACCTGCGCGTTGCCTTTCCCGAAAAAAGCGAGGCGGAGATCCAGAGGCTGGCCCGCTTGTCCTGGGACAATCTGATGCGGGTTTTCACCGAGTATTCCCAGCTCGACCGCCTATGGGACAAGAAACCGGCGATTGCCGACAGCCAAACCGATGCCCGCATGCATACGGCGGTCGAAGTCCACAGCCGCATCGACTTCGCCGATGGCGAGCGCTTTTACGAGATGCTCCATAGCGGCCAGCCGCGCATCCTCTACACCGGCCATTGCGGCAATTGGGAAGTGCTGCCAACGGTAGCCGCGCGCTACGGCATGCCAGTCGCCGTCATCTTCCGGCCGCCCAACAGCCCTTATGCGCGAAAGCTGGTGGAGAAGGTCCGCAGCCGCAGCATGGGCCGTCTGGTGCCGACCAACACCATGGGCACCGCTGCCATCGCCGCCGCCTCGCTCGGCCGTGGCGAGAGCCTGGGCCTGCTGATCGACCAGTATTTCGGCAACGGAATCGATCTACCCTTTTTCGGCCGTCCGGCGCGCACGGCGACCACGCTCGCCAAACTGGCCCAGCATTTCGACTGTCCGATCACCGGCGCGGTGGTGGAGCGCCTCGAGGGTGCGCGATTCCGCCTGCATCTTCTCCCCGATGTGGAAACGCCGCGTACAGCACAAGGCAAGGTCGACGTACCGGCGCTGATGGCGCTGGTGACGAGTCGGCTGGAAGATTGGGTGCGCGCCCATCCCGACCAGTACCTGTGGTTCCATCGCCGCTGGCGCTAAGTCACTGAAACAAAACAAGACTGCCCGGTTTATCGGCGATTGCGATTTCCGGGGGATATGCCTAAATTCACCCCCCATTCTTCCCCTACAGACCGGACGATCATGCAAGACACTTTCAACGCCGTCGCCGACATCATTGCGGAGACTTGCAATATCGACCGGGCAAAGATCCAGCCCACCTCGAACGCCATGAACGATCTGGGGATCGACAGTCTCGACTTCCTCGACATCACCTTCGCTATCGACAAGCAGTTCTCGATCAAGATGCCGATTGAGAAGTGGATGCAGGACGTCAACGAGGGCAGGGCGACGCAAGACGACTTCTTCATCCTGAGCAACCTCTGCACCCGCATCGACGAACTGGTTGCGGCCGCCAAACCGGCCTGACCGGCGCTCGCCGCCTTCCTTCCCGCCTGACGGTGCGCCGCCATGCGCCTTGAATACTTCCAGATGGTCGACAGCGTGGAAGCGCTCGACGCTGCCGCCGGCACCATCACCGCGCGGGCCGAGGTGCCGCGGCAATCGACGGTTTTCGAAGGCCATTTTCCGGGATATCCCCTTCTGCCCGGCGTGCTAATGGTCGAATGCATGGCCCAGACCGCGGGCCATCTGATTTTGGTTTTGGAGAAATTCGAGCGCATGCCGTTTCTGGCCCAGATCGACGTAGCAAAGTTGCGCCGGATTATTGAGCCGGGCACGAGCCTGACGGTCGATGCCAGCCTGGTGCATTTGGGCTCCGGCTACGCCGTGACCAAGGCCGCCGTCCGTACCGAAACGGGGCCCGTCGCCGATGCGGGAATCCGCTTCCGCACGGTACCGTTCCCGACCCCGGCAATGCGCGATCTCGTGCTCGAACATGCCCGCCGCCTGGGCATTGAAACCCCGATGCGGGCCTGAGGCGTCATCGTCATGGCACGCGAGGTCTGGATCACTGGATGCGGGTTAATCTCCTCATTGGGCGAGGGCCGCCCGGCGCATTGGGCGAGCCTTTCCGATCCTGCCATCTGGCAGAGCCGCGCCGACAGCAAGATCCTGGCGCCTCATACGGTCCAGCACATGGTTCCGCTCAACCTCGACCGTTTCATCCAACGCAAGGGCGATCAGCGCCAGATGGGCCCGCTGATGCATTACGGCTGTTATGCGGCGGGCTTGGCGCTGACCGAGGCGGGGATCGCCGGCGACGAGGCCCTGCTGGAGCGGACCCATTTGATCGTCGCTTCGCCCAGTGGCGAGCGCGACATTGCTGTCGACGAGCAAGTCCTGGCAGCCTATGCGCAGAATCCCAATGGCGATGCCTGGCTCAACGAAAAGCTCGCCACCAATCTGCGCCCGACCCTGTTTCTGTCGCAGCTTCCCAATCTGTTCGCCGGCAATATCTCCATCGTCTTGGGCGTGGCCGGATCGAGCCGCACCTTCATGGGCGAGGAATCCGCCGGGCTCGATGCCGCACGCATCGCCTATGAGCGCGTGGCCGCGAACCAGGGCGATCTGTTCCTGGTCGGCGCTGCCTTCCATGCCGTCCGGCCCGAAGTGCTCATGATCTTCGAAGCCTATGGGCTGCTGCATGGCACGACAGTGCCCTCACTCTGGCGCCGTCCGGTGGAGGGCGTGGTGCTGGGCAGTGTCGGCGCCTTCCTTGTGCTGGAGGCGCGCGAACATGCCGAAGCCCGCGGCGCGCGCGGCCTTGCACGGTTGGGAAGCGTGCTCGCCGGCCATGCAGATCGCAGCCCGGGAAGTGCGACGCGCACTGCCAATCGCCAGTGGGAGAAGATCGTCGCGAGATCGGGCGGCCCACTCTCGGCCACACTGAGCGGGGCCTGCGGCGGCGGCACCATCACGCACGAGGAACACGATTTCCTCGCAGTGCACGCCGATGCCGGCCCCGTGCGCGGAACGGCAGCGGCACTCGGCCACAGCATGGAAGCTTCATTCTTTGCCAATATCGGACTTGCTATCACCTGTCTGGAGCAGGGCCGGCTGTTTCCGGCACTTGACCCAACCGAACCGATCGAGGAGCGGCCCGCTGGAGCGATGGACCGCCTGGCGGTGACGAGCTGGGGACATTTCCAGGGCGAAGGTACGGCCCTGATCGAGAGGATCGCATGAGCGCAAAAGGCAACGGGCCGATCGCCATCACCGGCTTCGGCATGGTGAGTTCGCTGGGCCAGGGCAAGGAAGAGAACTGGCGGCGGCTCTCCGCCGGAGAATCCGGTGTGCGCCGCATCTCGCGGTTTCCCATCGACAATCTGAAAACCACCATCGGCGCCTCGGTGGATTTTCTCGATGTGAAGCCGAATGGATCGAATCTCAGCCTCGAAATGGCGCGGCTGGCGACCTATGAGGCACTTGCCGAAAGCGGTATCGCCGAGCCGGGAAGTTTTCCCGGCGAGTTGTTCCTGGCCGCGCCACCCATCGACATGGACTGGCAGCTGCGTTTCGAACTCGCCGGCCCGCGCAAGATCACGGATTACAAGGGATTGACCGAAGTCGCGCGGGAGGCAGGCGCATCCGTGCACGATATCTGCATCAACGGTGGCCTGGCCTGGAAACTGAAGAAGGAGTTCGGGACCCAGGGCTCGCCCATCACGCTCTCGACCGCCTGCGCTTCGGGAGCAACCGCGATCCAGCTCGGCGTCGAAGCAATCCGCCGCGGCTCCTGCGAGGCGGCGCTTTGCATCGGAACAGACGGGTCGATCGGGCCCGAGGCCTTGATCCGCTTTTCTCTTCTGTCGGCGCTTTCCACCGCCAATGAAGAGCCAACACACGCGGCCAAGCCCTTCTCGAAGAACCGCGACGGTTTCATCATGGCCGAGGGCGGAGCCGCTCTGGTGCTTGAGCACCCCGACCAGGCCAAGGCCCGTGGCGCCAATATCCTGGCCTATGTGCTGGGCTGCGGCGAAGCGGCCGACACGTTTCACCGCACCCGCAGCAATCCGAGCGGTGCCGCGATCATTCGCTGCATGCGCGGCGCACTCGTCGATGCAGGCGTGGAGCCCGACGAAATCGACTATATCAACGCTCACGGCACGGGCACGCCGGAGAACGACAAGATGGAGGCCTTCTCGGTCGAGCAGCTGTTCGGCGAGCGGGCGAAGACAATTCCCATCAGCTCCAACAAGTCGATGATCGGCCACACCTTGACCGCGGCAGGCGCCATCGAGGCTGCCTTTTCGATCCTGACGATCCGCAACCAGTTCCTGCCGCCCACCATCAACTACCGCCAACCCGATCCGGCCATCACGCTCGATGTTGTACCCAATGAGGGGCGGCCGGCGACGGTGCGCACGGTGCTGTCGAACTCCTTCGGCTTCGGCGGACAAAACGTCAGCCTGGTGCTGGGAGCTGCATAGGCACTGCGATGCAAGCTCTGCGGCTGATCGAGGACGGCAGGCTCGCGCTCGAGGACGCGCCGGAGCCAGGCGCTCCGGAAGCAGGCGAGGTCGTGCTGCGAATGAAAGCGATCGCCCTCAACCACATCGATCTGTTTGGCTTTCGGGGCATGGCCTTCGCCAAGCGCAAGCTTCCCATCATTGCCGGCGTGGAGGGCGCAGGCGAGGTCGTCGCTGTCGGTCCTGGCGTTGCCAGCCGCAAACCTGGCGATCCGGTGGTCATCTTTGCTGGCGTCATCTGCGGCTATTGCGAGCCGTGCCTCACCGGCCGGGAGAACCACTGCGAAAACATCGCCGATGGCGGCATCATGGGCTTCCATCGCGACGGCGTGGCGGCGCAATTCGTGAAAGTGCCAGCGCGGCGGACCGTACTGGTGCCGAAAGGCGTGACTTGGGACCAGGCCTCGACCGCTTCGGTCACCTTCGGCACCGTGCAGCACATGCTCTACGACAATGCCCGGCTGGTGGCAGGGGAAACCATCGGGGTCCAGGCGGCGGCCAGCGGCATCGGCCGCACCGCCGTGCTGATGGCCAAGCATACCGGTGCACGCGTGCTGGCCACCGTGGGTGGCGAGGAGAAGATGGCCCGCGTCCAGGCGCTCGGCGCCGATGCGGTCGTCAATTATCGCAAGGACCGGTTCGAGAACTGGGCCCGGCGCCAGACCGCAAAAAAAGGCGTCGATGTGATTTTCGAACATGTCGGGCCCGACACCTGGGCGGGCAGCCTGCTGGCCCTCAAACGCGGCGGGCGGATCGTCACCTGCGGATCGACCAGCGGCATCATGGCCGAGACGAACCTCTATCAGGTCTTTCAGCAGCAGATAAAGATCTTCGGATCCTTCGGGTGCAACCTACGCAACATCGCCGAGGGCCTCGCCAAGATGGCCTCGGGCGAGGTACTGCCGGTGATCGACAGCGTCATCGAGCTTGCCGATTTCCGCCAGGGCCTGCAGCGCATGGCCGACCGCGCGGTCATCGGCAAGATCATCGTGCGGATTCCCTAGAGCTGTCGGCGCTCAGTGCAGTCCGCTAGACGAGGATGCAGACCCAAACCCCTCGTCGTCATCGCCTCCTTCGTAGATGTCAAGCGACAGTTCGACGCCCCGACTACCCAGAATAGACAGCGACTGCGCTGACAGCGTGACACCTTCGTTCCCATTCACCATGAAGAGGCCGCAATACAAGTCGATATGAAATTCCTTGGCCAATTCGGCCCAAACTGCCGGGTCGGCAGTGACTTGACTAAAGATCTCAGCGATTTGCGCATCGAGATTTTCTGGGTCTCTTTCCGTCGCTTGCAGTCTCCACTGGCCGCTGTGATACCTATACTCGCGGCCTGTTCGCTTCCCGATACGCGTCTCTCCCTTTACATGCGCGGCGGTTGGTTCACAGCCGAGAAGCCGAGTGATGGCGGCGGGAATGAGGGCATCCCCCATTATTCGCAAAGACGCTTTCGAGCGAAGCCGCTCCCCACTCTCTGCCATCGCTACACATCCACCTTCTTCGTATATCCCAGCACGACCAGCGCCTCGGAGATTTCCGGCAGGATCGCGGGATCGTCGATGGTCGCCGGCATCTTGTAGTCCAGCCCGTCGGCGATCTTCTGCATCGTGCCGCGCAGGATCTTGCCCGAACGCGTCTTGGGCAGGCGTTTGACCACCGTCGCCGATTTAAACGCGGCGACCGGACCGATGCGCTCGCGCACCATATGGACGACCTCTTGCACGATGACCGCGGTCTCGCGGTTGACGCCCGCCTTCAGCACGAGGAAACCCACCGGCACCTGGCCCTTCAGCGCATCGGCAGCGCCGATGACGGCGCATTCGGCCACGTCGTGGTGGGCCGCGAGCACCTCCTCCATCGCACCGGTCGAAAGCCGGTGGCCCGCGACGTTGATGATGTCGTCGGTGCGGGCCATGATGTAGATGTACTGGTCTTCATCCATGAAGCCTGCATCGCCGGTCTGGTAGAAGCCGGGAAAGGTCTTCATGTAGCTGGTCTTGAAGCGCTTATCGGCGTTCCACAGCGTCGGCAGGCAGCCCGGTGGCAGCGGCAGGCGGGCCACGATGGCCCCGGTTTCCCGGGCCTTCACCTCGTGCCCGCCTTCATCCACCACGCTGATGTCCCAGCCCGGTACCGCCTTCGTCGGCGAGCCATGCTTCACCGGCAGGAACTCGATCCCCATGCAGTTCGCCGCCATGGGCCAGCCTGACTCCGTCTGCCACCAGTGATCGATAACGGGAACACGCAGATGCTCCTCGGCCCATTCAAGTGTGGCTGGGTCGGAACGCTCGCCGGCCAGAAACAGGATCCGGAATTTCGAGAGATCGTGGCCCTTGATCAGCTTGCCCTCGGGATCGTCACGCTTAATGGCGCGAAACGCCGTGGGTGCGGTGAAGAAGCTGACCACGCCATGCTCGGCGATGATGCGCCAGAATGTGCCGGCGTCCGGCGTTCCAACCGGCTTGCCCTCGAACAGGATCGATGTGGCGCCATGGAGCAGCGGGCCATAGACGATATAGGAGTGCCCGACCACCCAGCCGACATCGCTGGCGGCCCACCACACCTCGCCCGGCTTCACGGCATAAATGTTCGGCATGCTCCACGCGAGCACGACGGCATGGCCCCCATTGTCGCGCACCACGCCCTTGGGCTGGCCTGTCGTGCCGGAGGTATAGAGGATGTAAAGCGGATCGGTCGCCAGCACCGGAACGCAGTCATGGGGGCCCGCTCCGGCGAGCGCCTGCGACCAATCCACATCGCGTCCGGGGATGAGGTCGCAAGGCCCCTGGGGACGCTGCAGGATGATACAGTGCTGCGGTTTGTGCTTCGCCAGCTCGATGGCACCGTCGAGTAACGGCTTGTAGGGGATGATCTTGTTGATCTCGATGCCGCAGGAGGCAGAGATCACCATCTTGGGCTGGCAATCGTCGATGCGGGTGGCGAGTTCGCCCGAGGCAAAGCCGCCGAAGACCACGGAATGGATGGCGCCGAGCCGGGCGCAGGCCAGCATGGCAATGGCCGCTTCCGGCACCATCGGCATGTAGATGATGACCCGGTCACCCTTGCCGACGCCCAGCTTCGCCAGGGCACCAGCGAACAGCGCCACAACATCGCGCAACTCGCGATAGGTGTAGCGCTTCTTTGTGTTCGTCACCGGGCTGTCATAGATCAGCGCGAGACGCTCGCTATGGCCCGCCGCGACATGGCGATCGAGGCAGTTATGGGCCGTGTTCAGCTTGCCGCCGGTGTACCAGCGATCGAACGGCGTATTGGAGCGGTCCAGCACCTTCGCGAACGGCTCGATCCAGTCGATCGCCTTGGCCGCATCGGCCCAAAAGCCCTCGGGATCGGCGAGCGAACGGCGATGGACGTCTTCGTAGCGGCCCATGATTCCTCCCTGTGCTTTCACTGACTCCGGCGGCTGGCCCGCCAGCGTCCGATCGCCTTGGGTTGATTTAACCCAAGGCGTGAATCGGCCGCTACTCTAATAAATTACCGGGCGGTCAAGAGCCGCCGAGATCGCTCACGCCCGCGGCCAGAAATCTCCGCGGCGCCAGGCCGAGATCGCGCCAGACCTCGCCGTGATCGAAGTCCAGGTCCTGTTCCATGCGCCGCGCCATGGCACCGGTAGTCCCCGGCAGCATGCCGAGCGCTGTCAGTTGCAGGAACCGCGGCTTGATGCTGAGAACGGCGAAGATGCGCTCGATCATCGCCCGATAAGTCATGGTCTCGCCACCGCCGATGTTGAAGGCCTTGCCGGCATGGGTGGCGTCGTCGATCAGGCGCACCGCCGCGGCAGCGAGGTCGTCGGCATGGACGGGCTGGCGCAGCCCCTTGCCCGGCCCCGCCAGCGGAAAGAACCGCCAGCGGCGGATGAAATGGGCGGCAGCCGTGACGTTGCGGTCGCGCCCAAGCCCATAGATCAGGGTCGGCCGCAGCATGGTCCAGGCTATCGATGCTTCAGCGACCGCCTTTTCCGCGGCGGCAAGGCGGGCGGCGGTGTTTCGTTCCGCGGCACTGGGCGAATTCACTTTTGCCAGCATCGAGGTCGAGGAAAAACAGACCAGGCGCTGCACGCCAGCGGCGCGCAGCGTTGCGAGATGCGCCGGCAGCAGCCAGGCGGA
>CAZQLF010000051.1:8504-10595 GCA_964594035.1 uncultured Rhodospirillaceae bacterium
GCTGCACGCCAGCGGCGCGCAGCGTTGCGAGATGCGCCGGCAGCAGCCAGGCGGAGGACGCATGAACGGCCGCGCTTAAGCGCCGGCCGCCGAGATCAAGCGGCTGGACCAGATCCGCGGCCAGCCACTCCGCGCCGAATGCAATATCGCTCGGTGGGTGGCGGCACAGCGCGATCGTGGGCCGGCCCGCGTCGGCAAGGCGTTTCAGGACGCTGAGCCCAATCTGCCCGCTGCCACCAAGAACAAGGACGGGATCATCGCCGCTCATGGCGCTCGTGCCGTTTATGCTGCGGCCTGGGCCATCCACTGCCGATAGTCTTCGACAAGGCCGGCGACAGCGACCTCCATGATCCGCTTTCCGGCTTCGATGGAGGCCAGGCCGGGGTTGGAGCCGATGCGCCCGTCGGGAAAGTTGCGCCGGTAGTCGGCGGCATCGGTGAAATCGCCGCGCGGCGCAATTTCGGGCTCAAGCTTCATCGGCCGCGCCGCTTCAGGATGGAAATGCCAGGTGAGCGATACCTCCGACGGCGTGGCATGGCTGCCCTCGGCCGCGCCGTAGAGTTCGCGGGACAGGGCTGCGATCCCATCCGCCTGCCACCAGTTGCGCAGGCGGCATTTCAGCGCCGGCGCATTGCCCGCGGCGGTCAGGCTGGCATCCGCATAGATCTCGGAGAAGGCAGCCTGCGCGGTGGCGACATTGCCGCCATGGCCGTTGATAAAATAGAAACAGCGAAAGCCGTGACGGGCGAGCGAGGCGACCCAGTCGCGCATGACCGCAATCAGGGTAGAGGGCCGCAAGGTCATCGAGCCGGTGAAGGCCATGTGATGCTGGGCCATACCCACCGAAATGGTGGGGGCAACCAGCGTCTCGGCCCGTTCGCCCACGGCCCTCGCCAGAGCTTCCGCGCAGATCGCATCGGTGCCGATGAGCCCGTTCGGCCCATGCTGCTCCGTCGAGCCAATGGGAATGATGATGCCCTGGCTCTTCGTCAGATAGCGCTCGACATCCGGCCAGGTCTGCAAATGCAACAGCATGGCGTACTCCCGCGTTCAAACCCCTCTTTTGCCCCGCATGATCGCGCGTGGCAACAGCACATCGCAGGTGCTGCGAGAGCTCCGGCGGGCCCAATGGTATCGCTGGCTGTGTGCAAACCGCGCGCGGCTCACGGCGGAACCTGCCGCCCGCGCACCCGAACTGCTCTGAACGCCGTCGTTAGTGGCGTTGGTGTCCGGCGATTTCGTCCTTGATTCGGAGCTTTTGCCGCTTAAGTTCGTGGATCTTGTCTTCGTCAGGCCGCGGCCGCGCCTCTTCTTCTTCGATCAGATGTTCAAGATCCTGATGCTTGGCCTTGAGGGAATCCAAATGCTCCGTCGTGGACATCATCGAGCCTCCCGTGTGTCACAGAGTGATGACAAGTCGATGCTAACGCCGCTGGGCGGGGGATGTAAATGATGGGGATTCGGCCGCGGCGGAAGCAAAAAGCAGCGTCCGGTTCGGCCAAAAAAGCGGCCATCGCACCGGCGGGCCTGATCGTGGGTATCAGCGGGGCTTCGGGCGCTATCTATGGTTTGCGCCTCCTGGAAACCCTTGGCCGAATGGGGATTCAGAGCCATCGGGTCATGTCCAAGGCTGCCGAAATGACGATCAGCTATGAGCTGGACAGGCGGCCCGCCGATATCAAGAGGCTGGCCGATGTGGTCTATCCGATCGGCGATATGGGCGCCCCAATCTCCAGTGGCAGTTTCCCGACCATGGGTATGATTATTGCGCCCTGCTCGGTGCGCAGCCTGGCGGAAATCGCGACAGGCGTGACCAGCAGCCTGCTGACCCGCGCAGCCGATGTGACGCTGAAGGAGCGCCGCCGGCTCGTGCTGATGGTGCGCGAGACGCCGCTGCATAGCGGTCATCTGCGCAACATGCTGGCTCTGTCAGAGATGGGCGCCATTGTGGCGCCGCCGGTACCGGCTTTCTATGCCCGGCCCAAACACCTGGAAGACATGGTCGACCACAGCATCGGCCGTGTCCTCAACCTCTTCGGCATCCAAACCGGCCGAGAAAAGCGCTGGCCCTACGGCTAGCGGCGGGCTTAC
>CAZQLF010000052.1:0-10275 GCA_964594035.1 uncultured Rhodospirillaceae bacterium
GGGCGTCGCGGCACCGGGGGCTGCCGCACCAGGAGCGCCGGGGGCCGCCGCGGCAGCGCCTTCCGCCCCTTCGGCCGCCGCCGCGGGAGCCACGGTCTCTTCCACCGCCTGGATCGTCGGCACGGCGACGGAAGCGATGGTGAAGTCGCGGTCGGTAATGGTCGGCTTCACACCCTCCGGCAGCTTCACCATGCTGATATGCACGGAATCGCCGATGTCGAGGCCGTCGAGATCGATCTCGATGATCCCGGGAATGTTGTCGACGTTGCAATAGAGCTCGATCTCATGGCGCACGACGTTCAGCACGCCGCCGCGCTTCAGGCCCGGCGACTTCGCCTCGTTCAGGAAGTTCACCGGAACCGCGACGCGCACGCGGGTGTGCTCACCCACCCGCATGAAGTCGGCATGAATCGGCTTGTCGCTCACCGGATCGAACGGCAGGTAGCGGGGGAGAAGGCGCCCCTTCTTGCCGGCAAATTCGATGAGGAAGACGGGGGCCTGGAAGGCCGCCTTGCGCAGCTCCTTCATCAGGTCCTTGGGGTCGACGGAAATCAGCGTGGCCGGCTGTTTGTCGCCATAGATCACGGCGGGGACGCGGCCATCACGACGAGTCTGGCGAGCGGCCCCCTTCCCGGCGCGGTCACGAAGCTCCGCACTCAGCGTATGGACGTCGGGCATTGGTTATCTCCTTTCATGCACCGTGCGGGGGCCTCCAGGGGTGCCACCCGCGTCCTCATTATGCCGCCCACGGACATGATTGCCCGAAAGCGGCGGCTCAAAACTCAGTTGAACAGGCTGGAAACCGAACGCTCCAGGCTGATCCGGCTGATGGCTTCGGCCAGCAGCGGGGCGATGGTCAGCTGACGAACCGTCTGCGACACCCGCACCGCTTCCGTTGCCATGATGCTGTCGGTCGTCACCAGGCTTTCGATGGGCGAGGCCGAAACCCGCGCCACCGCGCCGCCCGACAGCACACCATGCGTGACATAGGCGCTCACACCTTTTGCGCCCGCGTCCTTCAGCGCCACGGCCGCGTTGCAGAGCGTGCCGGCGCTGTCGACGATGTCATCAACCAGGATGCAATACTGGCCCTTCACGTCGCCGATGATGTTCATGACCTCGGAGACGCCGGCCTGTTCGCGGCGCTTATCGATGATGGCGAGGTCGGCGTCAAGGCGCTTGGCGACGGCCCGGGCCCGGATGACGCCGCCCACATCGGGGGAAACGACGGTCAGTTTCTGGTTCCCCAGCCGCTCCGAGATGTCCTTGGTCAGGACGGGGGCGGCGAACAGATTGTCGGTCGGGATATCGAAGAAGCCCTGGATCTGGCCGGCATGGAGGTCGAGGGTCAGCACCCGGTCGGCCCCGGCCTTCGTGATCAGGTTGGCCACCAGTTTGGCCGAGATCGGCGTGCGCGGACCCGATTTACGGTCCTGGCGGGCATAGCCGAAATAGGGAATGACGGCGGTGATGCGGCGCGCCGAACTGCGGCGCAGCGCGTCGAGGGCCACCAAAAGCTCCATCAGATTGTCGTTGGCGGGGTAGGAGGTGGATTGGATGACGAAGACATCCTCGCCGCGGATGTTTTCGTGGATTTCGACGAACACTTCCATGTCGGAAAAGCGGCGCACGCTGGCCTGGGTCAGCGGCAGATTGAGAGCGGCGCATATTGCCTCGGCCAACGGCCGATTGCTGTTGCCCGTCAGGATCTTCATCGAGCCAACCCGTTGTCGAAAAATCGCCGGCAGCGCGGCACCCGCCACCGCCCCCGCGACGGCGGCCGGACTATATCCACGTGTCATCTTTATGTAAACCGCGGTAGCGGAGGATTTTTGCGCCGCCGCATGGCGGTTAACACTTTGCCGCCATTGGAGAATTCAGGTTGGCGGGGCGGGCGGCCGTTTTATCACAGGGCGCAGGTCACCAGCGCGCCCAGAAGGCAGAAGCAGAGGAAAATCCAGAGATAGGGCATGGCCCCTTATAGCACCGCCTTATTAACCGGCGGCCGCTGCCTCCAGAGTGGCGATATCGAGCTTGGACATCTTCATGACGGCGGTCATGACCCGGAAGCTCGCGGCCGGATCGCCCTTGGTCAGGACGTCCATCAGCATTTGTGGCACCACCTGCCAGGAGAGGCCGAATTTGTCCTTGAGCCAGCCGCAGGGACCTTTCTGGCCGCCGTCGGCTGAAAGCTTTTCCCACATGTCGTCCACTTCGGCCTGATCCTTGCAGTGCACGGCGAATGAGACGGCTTCCGTGAACTTGAATTGCGGGCCGCCATTGATGGCGGTGAATTCCTCGCCGTCGAGCACGAAACCGATGGTCATCACCGTGCCCTTGGGCCCGGGTTCCGCGCCGCTGTAGCGCGAGATTTTGGTGATCTTCGAGTTCTTGAAGATCGAGACGTAAAAATGCGCGGCGTCCTCGGCATTACCGTCGAACCAGAGGAACGGCGTGATTTTCTGCAGCATGTCTCTCTCCTTCTGTTGCTCTAGCTCAAGGACGAACGAGAGAGCGCGGTTCCGACACCGCCGTACGCGACAATTCGTCAGAGAAGATCGGTGCGGGCAACTTCATTACGTCATGCCCGGCCTCGAGCCGGGTCTGACGAACGAGTAGCGGAGCGGTCGATGCACATACTCGCGCTTGCGGGAGAAAGCGTCAGCGCACCACCAGATCCGTCGGGCGCTTCGAGAGCGCCTCGACGCCGCGTTCGCCGACGAGCACCGTTTGCCCGCTGGTCATGGCGAGCTTGCGCTCGGCATCGAAAATGATGATGTGGATGAAGAACACCTGGCCCGGTGCTGCCGGCTCCGGATTGCCGTGATAGAACATCGGCCAATCCATCCAGTTGGGCGCGAAGGTGGTGCCGAGGCTGTAGCCAGTCGCATTCATGCGAAAGGCCTGATAGCCGGCGGCATCGAGCACGCGGGCATGGGCGTCGAACACCTCGCCGATCGGCCGGCCGGGAATCAGCGCTGCCTTGCACGCTTCCAGCGCGTCGACAGCGACCTTGTGCATCTCGACCTGGCGCGCCGGCGGCTTGCCGATAGGGATCGTGCGCATCAGGCAGGAATGGTAGTGACGATAGGCGCCGGCGAATTCCAGCGTGAGCTGGTCTTGTGCAGAGAGTTTGCGCCGGCCCGTGAAGTAACGGCAGAGCAGCGCATCGTCGCCGGAGCCGATGATCGACTCATTGGCTGAATCGTCGCCGCCACCGCGAATGACCGCGCTCTGCATGGCGGCGAGAATCTCGCCCTCGTCGGCGCCCGGGCCCGCCAGGCGATGAGCTTCGTCGAGCGCGAGATCGGCGAGCGCGGCTGCCTTGCGGACATAGACGATCTCGGCCGGGCTCTTCACCAGGCGCAGCCGGCTGACGAGATCGGATGCATCCACTAACGTTGCGAAACCATCGAGTGCCGCGTCGAGGCGCTTGCCGTTACGCGCCGTCAACCCATAGGCCTCGTATTCGACGCCGAGCGTCTTTCCCTTGCAGCCATGCGCCTCGAGGATCTTGCGCAGGTCCATCGCGGGATTGGCCTCCGGCTTGTCCACCCAGATACGGATGTCCTCGACCACCGAGGTGTGCTGGGCCTGCAGGCGATCGGGTGCACGGGTCAGCAAGGTCAGCTTTCCGTCGGCGCCGAGATAAAGGCACTGGAAGAAAACGTAGCCGAAGGTGTCATAGCCGGTCAGGTAGAACATGCTCTCCTGTCGGAACATGAGAAGCCCGTCGAGGCCGCGCTTCTGCAGCGAAGCGCAAGCAGCCTTGCGCCGGCCCGCCAATTCCTCGCGGGTGAAATGCAACGCCATGACTTATCCCTCCAGGGCGATCAGCGAGATATTGCGGCCGTAGTCCTTGCCGCCTTCCAACGTGCGGCGACGATAGCTGAAAAAATCGCCGGACAATGCGCAGGTATCGCGGCCCAGCCGTTCGATTTGCGCAAGGCCGGCACGGCCAAGGCGGTGGGCGCAATAGCCTTCGAGATCGAAATGGAAATGCCCGGGGCGTTTTCCGGAGGCAATGAAGAACCGGTCGTTTTCTCTGCCCGCATCGATGAAACGGTCGCGGAATTCCGGGCCGACCTCGTAGGAAGATTGGGCGATGCAGGGGCCAATCGCAGCCACGATCCGCGACAGCGTCGCACCCTGGCGCTGCATTTCGGCAATCGTTTCCTCCAGCACGCCGTCGACGGCGCCGCGCCAGCCGGCATGGGCGGCCCCCGCCACCCGCGCTTGCGCATCGGCGAACAGCACCGGTGCGCAATCGGCGTGAAGAATGCCGAGGCCGATGCCGGGGGTCGTCGTCACCATGGCGTCGACCTGGGGCGCATCGCCGCGCCCCCAGGGCTTGTCGACGATGGCCACGCGCTGGCTGTGGGTCTGCCAGGCGGTCACGAGATTGGCGGGATCCAGATCGGCCGATCGCATCACACGGGCGCGATTTTCCGCCACGCACTCGCTTGCATCGCCGGAACCGAAACCGCAATTGAGCGAGGCGTAAATACCTTCGCTGACCCCGCCGGCGCGGCCGAAGAAGCCGTGGCGAATGCCCGGCAGGCGGGAAAGATTTTCCGACGTGATCATGCAAGTTCCGCAAAGCCGGGCGGTACCGGCAGGCTGGGCGCACTCAGCGCCACCACCTTGAACAGGGCTCCCATCTCGCGCGCATCGGTCAGGCGCCGGCGCGCGGCGTCGATCTCGCGTGCCTGCGCCGGTGTCGCGCGCCCTTTCAGGATCTCGGCGCGTGCATCGAGGCCCAGACGATGAAGGAACTCGCCCTGCGGCAAAGGCCCGTGCGCGGCGGCGCCGGTGGAACTGGCCGCCCGGACTAGGCCAGCGAAATCGACATGGGCCGAGAGATCGGCGGAACCGGGATCGCTCAGCACGTCCACGGGCTGATGCTGGCGCACGGCCTGCAGGCTTTCACCCGGCAGGCTCTGGCTGCTGCCGTAATCGATGATGAGCGCAGCACCCCCGTGATTTTTCAGGCGCCGGCCGAGTTCGCCCGCCAGCGCATGGCTCGCCGGCGACACCTCTGCCACCGGCCCGCCGCGCTGGCGTTCGCTGAGAAGGGCAAAGCTCGGACCCGGCGGTGCCGCGGCGAACATGAGCTTGTCGCCATTCACCGCCACGACGCGCTCGCGCCAGCCTTCGTCCTGGAGGACGAACTGATGCACCGGCAGGGCATCGAAGAACTCGTTGGCCACCAGCAGCAGCGGGCCTTCGGGAATCTCGGCGAAGCTGTCATGCCAGGCAGGATGATGGGCAGCGAGAGACGCAGCCTGGCGTTCGCGAAGATGCGGACTGGTCTCGACCAGATGCAATTTGATCGCCTGGCCGAAGGCGGGGCGCACGCGCGCCGCGCGCAGCGCATCGGCCATGAGCGTGCCGCGTCCGGGGCCGAGCTCCACCAGCAGGCACGATGAAGGGCTGCCCATGGTCTGCCAGACCTCGACGCACCAAAGGCCGATCATCTCGCCGAACATCTGACTCACCTCCGGCGCGGTGATGAAATCGCCGGCGGAGCCGAACGGATCGCGCCGCTGGTAATAGCCATGCTCGGGATGACCGAGACACTCGGCCATGAATTCGGCGACCGTCATGGGTCCCGTCAGGGCGATCCGCCGTGCCAGTAGGTCTGCCAGTCTCGTCAACGGCCCATGCGCCGCGAGCGCCAGATGAAAAAAATGCCGAAGGCGATCATCGGCAGCGAGAGAAGCTGACCCATGGTCGCGCCGCCGAAAAGGAAACCGACTTGTTGATCCGGCTCGCGCACGAACTCGACCGCGACGCGGCAGAGCGCATAGCCGATGAAGAAAGCGCCGCTGACCAGGCCCGGCCGGGCGAGGCCCTTGTAGCGCCAGGCAATGATGGCCAGCACCGTGAGCAGCACCAGCCCTTCCAGGACGGCCTCGTAGAGCTGGCTCGGGTGACGCGGATTGGGGCCGCCATTGGGAAACACCATGGCCCACGGCACGTCCGTCTCGCGTCCGAACAGTTCGCCATTGATGAAATTTGCCAGGCGCCCGAAGAAGAGGCCGATGGGCGTGACCGCCGCAACCACATCGGTCAAATGGAAGAAGCGGATGCCGCGCTTGCGCACGAACAGCGCCATGGCGGTGATGACACCGATCAGCCCGCCATGGAACGACATGCCGCCATGCCAGAGGTAGAGCGCTTCGACCGGATGCTGCAAGTAGTAGCCGGCGTTGTAGAAGACGACATAGCCGATGCGCCCGCCGAGCACGATTCCGAGCACCGCCCAGGTGACGAAATCGTCCACCATCGCCGGCGTCAGCGGACTCTGCTTCTGCGCGGCGAGCGCGCGTGCATAGCGCCAGCCGATGATGATGCCGACGACGTAGGCGAGCGCATACCAGCGAATAGCGAAAGGGCCGATCTCAACCGCGACCGGATCGATGATGGGGAATGGTATGGCGAAGAACATCGGGCGGTTATAGGGGGCGGGCGATAGCGCGGCAAGGTGATGGCCTGCGCATGGATCTGTGGTCCGAAGACGAAGGGTGGATGCCCGGCTCAAGGCCGGGCATGACGACAGAGGAAGTTGGGTCGCTCACGCCTCACTCTCAACCGTCATCCTCGGGCGTGACCCGAACATCCATCGTTGACCGAGCGCAACAGCAGCACGTCGCATTTCCCGCCATGCGTATCTCGGCTAGTGTTCTGCGAAAGGAGTCATCTCATGGCAATGGACAATCGGATCCTCGACGACCTCGCAAAGGTCGCGAGCGGCGCGCTCAGCGGCATCAGCGGCGTGAAGAGCGAGGTCGAGGCGCGGCTGCGCCAGCAGTTCGAGCGCATCCTCGCCGGCATGGACCTGGTGCGGCGCGAGGAGTTCGACGCGGTGAAGGCGATGGCCGCAAAGGCGCGCGGTGAACAGGAGGATCTGGCGGCGCGGGTGGCGGCCCTGGAGGCCAAATCGAAGGGCACGCAAAACCGCTAAATTCGCGGCGCGACTCGACGCGACTCTTCAACGACCCACAACTTTCTTTGAAATGTCTCAAATCCCCTATTGCGTGCCGAGTCGGGATTTGGCACGCTAAATCTGGTGGGTAGCACAGATTCCTAATCTAATACTGGGGTTCGGCCGGCTACCGGCCGGGCCCTTCGACGTTCTGGGCCATGGAGGGCGCATCGATGACCGACCTTACGGTCGATACGTTCGAAAGCCGTAACAATCCCCTCGATATTCTGGAAGAACTGGTCGATGCCAACGAGTGGCAGTTCGACCGCAACTCCGCCGAAGAAATGATGGTCGAACTGAAAGGGCGCTGGTCCGACTATCGCCTGTATTTCATCTGGCAGGAGGATCTCAGCGCCATCTCCTTCTCCTGCATCGTCGATCTCCGGGTTCCGCCCCATCGCCGGGCCGCGTTCCTGGAGTTGCTTGGGGGTATCAACGAGAAACTCTGGCTCGGCCATTTCGACCTCTGCGTCGACGAGCCGGTGCCGATGTTCCGCCATACCGTGCTGCTGCGCGGCGTCGGCGGCGTGGCGGTGGAGCAGCTCGAAGACCTGGTCGATATCGCGGTCAGCGAGTGCGAGCGCTTCTATCCGGCCTTCAACTTCCTGCTCTGGGGCGGTAAGACACCGGATGAAGCGGTGGCGGCCGCCATGCTGGAGACGGTGGGCGAAGCCTGAGCTGCCGCTGAGTTTCTCGGCGACGTGAAGCGGGGGCCTTTCAGGCCATGAGCGATCTTTCGCATTTGCGCTTGCTGCTGGTCGGCTGCGGCAAGATGGGCGGCGCCATGCTGCGCGGCTGGCTGGCGCGCGGGCTTGCGGCAAGAAATGCCGTCGCTGTCGAGCCCGCGGATCAAGCGCTGGGCGATCTTGCCCGCAGCGGCATCGTGCATCTCGCCATACCCATGCAAATCGCGAAAGATTTCGCGCCCGACGCGCTGGTGCTGGCGGTGAAGCCGCAATTCATGGATGACGCCATCGACCATTATGCGCGCTTCATCCGGCCCGACGTGCTGGTGCTGTCCATTGCCGCCGGGAAGACCATCGCCTATTTCCGCCGGCATCTTGGCGAGAAAGCCGCGATCGTGCGCGCCATGCCCAATACGCCGGCGGCGATCGGCCGCGGCATCAGCGTCGCCGTTGCCGATAAGCTGGTTACCAGGGCACAACGCGATCTGGCCGATACCTTGCTTTCAGCCTGCGGCGAGGTCGCCTGGGTCGAGGACGAAGATTTGATCAATCCTGTGACGGCGCTCTCGGGCGGCGGTCCGGCCTATGTCTTTTTGCTCATGGAGGCGCTGGCGGAAGCGGGCCGCAAGGCGGGGTTGCCTGCCGAGCTTGCTATGCGGCTTGCGCGCGTCACAGTCTCCGGTGCGGGCGAGCTTGCACGGCTCTCGCCGGAAACGGCGGCGCAGCTGCGTCAGAACGTGACTAGCCCCAAAGGCACGACGCTGGAAGCGCTGAAGATCCTGATGGCCGGTGACGGCATCCAGCCGCTGTTTGATCAGGCAATCGCCGCGGCGACGCGGCGTTCGCGCGAACTTGCGGGCTAACCCGCGATGAACGAGAAGTCTCTGCGGCCGGCTGCTGCCCGCGTGCAGCAGCTGCTGTCCGCGATGGGCCTGGCGACCGACGTCATCGAATTCGCCGAGACGACCAAGACATCGGCGGATGCCGCGCAGCAGATTGGCTGCAGCGTGGCGCAAATTGCCAAATCGCTGATCTTTCGCGCGAAGCAATCGAACCGGCCGGTGCTGGTGATGGCCAGCGGCGCGAATCGGGTGGATGAGAGGGCGCTGGAGACACTCCTCGGCGAGAAGATCGGCAGGGCCGATGCGGATTTCGTGCGCGACAAGACGGGCTATGCCATCGGCGGCGTCGCCCCCATCGGCCATGCCAGCCCGCCGGTGACGTTCATCGATGAGGATCTGCTGAAGCTGGAGACGATCTGGGCTGCTGCCGGCACGCCTTTTGCCGTTTTCCGCCTGACGCCCGCCGATCTGGTCCGCCTGACCGGCGGCCGTGTGGCAGGAATCGCACAACAGAAAGCCCAATAGCTGCCGCCTTCCATTGCCGGGCTCGGCTTCCTATCTTGTCATCAACAAGGGAGGCTTTTATGGCAAAGCGCAGCTCCAAGGCGTCCAAGACTAAGGCGTCCGCCGGCGCTGGCAACACGCCATCCGTCATCGACGCCGCCCTGACTCTTGCGGCGGAGAAGGGCTGGCGTGACCTTGCCCTGGCCGATATCGCGGAGAGAGCCGGCCTTTCCATCGGCGCCCTCTACGCCCAGTTCCCCTCGAAATCGGCCATTCTCGCAGCCTATAGCCGCAGCGTCGATGCGGCCGTCCTGGCCGAGACTGACAGTGACCAGACAAACGAATCCGCCAAGGATCGGCTGTTCGACTTGCTGATGCGCCGATTCGACAAGCTGGACGCCCACAAACCCGGGCTTCTGCGCATCGCCGAAGATACGGGCCGCGACCCGCTGTCGCTGGTCTGCAGCCTGGCCAATGTCGACCGCGCCATGGCGGCGATGCTGGAGGCGGCCGGTCTCTCGACCACGGGCCTGCGGGGCGTGCTTCGGATCAAGGGCTTGTCAGCGGTTTATATCGCCGGCCTCAGGGCCTGGTTTCGTGACGACAGCCCCGACAAGGCGAAGACCATGGCCGCCCTTGATCGCGCCCTGGGCCGCGCCGAACGCATGGCCAGTGGCTTCGGTCGCCGCCAGAAGCGCGACGCGGCATGATTATTACACAATGATTTCAGCCTCTTGATGAATTTTATGTTGCAGTGCAATATTTTTCCTTGACGCCTTCGGGAGCCGCCTCTATATACCGCCTCAAGATTTGTGCAGCGCAGCATGGCTGCGCGGAATCGCAACCCAACCCGGAGGCACCCCCATGGCCAAGACCAGCACGACCTTCTTCGATCCTGAGTTCGTCAAGACCCCCGATTTCTCTCAGTGGCAGGCGGAATTCACCCGCGCCTTTGGTGAGTTCAGCAAGCTCTGGACCAACGGCAAGTCGGCCAATCTCGACGTGAATTGGCTGCTGTCCTACCAGCGCAAGAATTTCGAAGCCCTGACCGCCGCTCATCAGCGCGCCTTCGAGGGCGTGCAGGCGATCGCCAAGGCCCAGGCGGAGTTCGTCCGCGAGGCCGCCGAGGAGATGCAGAAGGTCGCCAAGGAGTTCGTTGGCACCTCCGGCACCACCGAGGCCAAGCTCGTCAAGCAGACGGCTGTGGCCAAGGACGCTTTCGAGACCGCCGTTCCCAATGTCCACGAGCTTACCC
>CAZQLF010000053.1:0-10162 GCA_964594035.1 uncultured Rhodospirillaceae bacterium
GGGCATCTCGCTCTTCGCCGGCGAGGCTGAGGAACATCTCGACCAGGTTCTGCGCGACGCTTTTGAAGGCCGGCTGAAGCCGCTCTACAACACGATGAACGACCTGCCGGCGCTAGAGGGCGTGCCCTCACCCCTGCTGCCGGCGTCCCGCATCCAGCGCACCTTCGGCGCCGTCACCAGCTTCGATGCCGGGCGTGGCTGCCCTTATCAGTGCTCGTTCTGCACCATCATAAATGTGCAGGGGCGCAAATCGCGCCGCCGCTCCGCCGGGGATATCGAGGTTCTGGTGCGCGCCAACCTGGCCCAGGGCATTCACCGCTTCTTCATCACCGACGACAATTTCGCCCGCAACAAGGATTGGGAAGCGATCCTCGATCGCTTGATCGTCCTGCGCGAAGGCGAGGGCCACCCGATCAACTTCATCATCCAGGTGGACACCCTCTGCCACCGCATTCCCAACTTCATCGAGAAGTGTGCGCGCGCGGGCGTGCGCCGCGTCTTCATCGGGCTGGAGAACATCAATCCCGAAAGCCTGATGGGCGCCAAGAAGAAGCAGAACAAGATCACCGAATATCGCAAGATGCTGCTGGCCTGGAAGAAGGCGGGCTGCATCACCTATTGCGGCTATATCCTGGGCTTCCCCAACGACACGCCGGACTCCATCCGCCGCGACATCGAGATCATCAAGCGCGAACTGCCGGTGGATCTGCTGGAGTTCTTCCACCTGACGCCGCTGCCGGGCTCGGAGGATCACAAGAAGCTGCACCAGGCCGGCGTGGCGATGGATCCCGACCTGAACAAATATGACCTCAACCACGTCACCACGGCCCATGCGACCATGTCGCCGGCCGATCTCGAGCGTGTCTACGCCATGGCGTGGGAGGTCTATTACACGCGTGAGCATATCGAGACGATCCTTCGCCGGGCGGCGGCGACGGGCATCAGCCCGGCCAAGGTCTTGCTGCTGATCGTCTGGTTCGTCGGCTCGATCACCATCGAGAAGCTGCATCCGCTGGAAGGCGGATTACTTCGCCGTAAGGTTCGGCGCGACCGGCGCCCCGGCCTGCCCATCGAGCCGGCGCTTTTCTTCTATCCCAGGAACCTGTACCAGCTGGTCAGCCGCCAGATCGCCTGGGCGCGGCTTTATCTTGGCCTCAGGCGGATGTATCTCGGCATCAAGCACGATCCGAAGAACAAAGAATACATGGACCTAGCCTTGTCGCCCGTGGCCGATGACGAAGTCGAATCCCGTGAGTTGTTCCACAACCCGGCGGCGGAAGCCTTCGTGCGCCAGGAAAAGCGGCTGGACAAGATCGGCCGCGGCGAAGCAGCCGCCTAGATCCTGCGCCGCTGGCAACTCTTATGAGCCTCATCCATTCCTCCGCCCTGATCGAATCCGGGGCCAGGATCGGCGATGACGTGGAGATCGGGCCGGCCTGCTGCATCGGTCCCCATGTGGAAATCGGCGAGGGCTCCGTGCTGCAGGCCCATGTGGTGATCACCGGCAACACCAGCATCGGCCCCGGTGTGCGCATTCACTCCTTCGCCTCGCTCGGACAGCCGCCGCAATCCATCGGTTTTGCAGGCCCGGGCAGCGGCTTGACCATCGGCCGCGACACGGTGATCGGCGAGCATGTGACGATGAATACCGGCACGAACAAGGAGGGCAAGCCAACCCAGGTGGGCGATGGCGGCCTGTTCCTGCCGGGCGCCCATGTCGCCCATGATTGCCGCGTCGGCAGTCATGTGGTGTTCGAGGAGCGCGCCACGCTCGCGGGTCATGTGGCGATCGGCGATTACGCGACCATCGGCCGCCAGACCGCGATCCATCAGTTCTCGCGTATCGGCAAGTATGCCGTGGTCGGCGAAGCAACCGCCGTGGGCAAGGACATCGTTCCCTATGCCATCGCCGCAGGCTATGGGCCGCAGCTGCGCGGGCTGAATGTGGCCGGATTGCGCAAACATAACTTCCCGGCCAACGACATCCGCGCGCTGCGCGATGCCTACCGCGAAATCTTTCTCGGCGGCGGCTCGTATACCGATCGCATCTTCGCGGTGGCGGAAAAATTCAAGGATTCGACCGTGGTGATGGAGGTGATCGACTTCATCACCGCCGACAAAAGCCGGCCCATCTGCACGGTGACGCTGGACGCCGACGAATAAGCCTCAGCGCGCCTTATGCTTCGGATGCCAGCCGAGCAGGCGCTTCGCCTTCTCAATCGAAACCGTGCCGTCATCCTCGGCGATGTTGTAGATGCCGGGCGGACCAGAACGCACGGCAAGGCGCGCCGCCTCGGCCGCATCCTCGACATGCAGCGGCCCGGGCCGCGTCGTCGTCTCGAAACCGGTGCCGGGGCCATAAAGACTGCCATAGCGCAGCACCAGCCCTTCCATGGGTGCCGCCATCACCTGACGCTCGAGGCTTGCCACACCCTGGCCCGAGACATTCGGCTGATCCGGCATGCCCAGATCGAGAGGATCTTCTTCCTTGTAGGGCGTGGGACCGGGCGCATAGGCGAAGGCAATGCTCTGCGCCACCAAACATTTGGCCCCGGCCGCAAGCGCCGCGGTGATCAGATTGTGCGTGCCTTCGTCGCGGATCCGGGCGTTGCGCGCCCGTGCTTCCGCCATGCGGGTGGGATCGAGGCCGGGCGGCAGGTCGGTCAACTGGTGAACGACAACATCCGGGTGAGCGCGCAGGACAGCCGCGCGCAAGGCGGCCGCATCGAAGACGTCGACGACAACGGGCGCAATGCCGAGAGCCGCAAGCTGCTCTGCTTTTGCCGGCGAGCGCGTCGTGCCGGTGACCCTCCAGCCGTCAGCGAGCAGCAAGGGGATCAGCGGGCGGCCGATGGCGCCACTGGCGCCGGCGAGGAAGAGGTGCTTGGTCATGGTCGTGACCTAGGCCACCCAGCGGTCATTCGCAATTGTGGAAACCGCAACCGTGCCATTCGAATAGGCTGATTGGGGCCGCAGGTACGTCGCACGATGCACGACTGTGCAATGATCGAGGCCTATAGTCCCGTTCGCTTGAACACAGGGAGACCACCATGCGCCTGAACTTCATTCCGCGAGCGAAACTGAGCGCCGAGCAGAAGCCGCTCTATGACGACATGCGCAAGGGCATCGAGGCGAACTTCAAGGGCTTCGTCGCCATGGCTGACGACGGCACGCTGGTGGGCCCGTGGAACCCCTGGCTGCGTTTCCCGCAGTTCGGCGGCCCGATCTGGAATCTGGTGAAGGCGCTGTCGCTCTCGCCGAAACTGCCGCGGCCTGTGCGCGAGATCGCCATCCTCGTCACCGGGGCCAAATTCCATTCCGCCTATGAGATCTATGCCCATGTGCTGGTGGCGGAACTGCGCAACCTTTCCGACGACAAGATCCGCACCATCATTTCGGGCCAGCGGCCGGCCGATCTCACGCGCCAGGAAGCGCTCGCCTATGACATCGCCTCCGCGCTCAATGCCGGCGGCGTTTTGCCCGAGCTCGTCTGGAAGCAGGGCGTGGCGGAATTCGGCCTCGATGCCATGGCCGAGTTCATCTACCTCGTCGGCCTCTATTCCATGGTCTCGGTCACGCTGAATGGCTTCGAGGTGCCGGTGCCCGACCACGGGGAGGCCCTATAGGCAGCCAGAATCTGTAAGATGCGGCCCATGATAACGAGGACGATGTGAACCATGGACCGCGCGAGCGACGAGCCGGCTAAATCCGTGAAGAACCGCCCTGCCTTTGCCCGCTGGGTGGGAACGACCAACGACGTCACCCGCACCTTCCTGGCCGCGGGGCAAATCCCCGACCTCATCAACCTGGCGGGTGGGCTGCCCGCCCCGGAGGTCTATCCGGCGGCGGAGATCGCCGAGATCGCGCGCCGGGTGATCGCCGAGCATCCCCACGAGACGCTCGGCTATGGGCCCATCGAGGGATTGCCCGAACTGCGCGACGCCGTGGCGCAGCGTTACTCCTCGGATGCCCTGAAGCTCAGTCGCGCGAACGTGCTGATAACGACCAGCGGCATCCAAGGGCTCGACGTCATCGGCAAGGTGCTGCTGGAAGAGGGCGGCGTCATCGCGGGCCAGCATCCGACATATCTCGGCGCGCTCGATGCCTGGCGTTCGCGCATGCCGAGATATCGCCCCATGTTGCTCGATAGAAACGACTGCGATCCGGCCGCCCTCCTCGCCGGCGCGCAGTTTGCCTATACCGTGCCGAACTTCTCCAACCCCACCGGCAAGCTGGTCGGCATGAACATGCGCAAGGCGCTGGTCGATGCGGCGCATCGCACCGGCACCTGGCTGATCGAGGATGATCCCTATGGCGGCCTGCATTACGACAGCGATTCGCTGCCCCATCTCATCGAACTTTCGGCGCAGCGCGAGCCGGGCGTGCCCTATGACGGCCCTATCCTTCATCTGCGCACCCTGTCGAAGGAGGTGGCACCGGGCCTGCGCATCGGCTGGGTGATTGGCGCGCGCGAGATGATCGCGGCTTTGGTGATGGCCAAGCAGGGATCGGATATGTGCACCAGCGGCATCACCCAGCGCATCGCGCTGGCTGCCATGGAAGCGGGGCTGATCGAAAAGATCCAGCCGGGTGCCGTTGCCCTTTACCGCGCCCGGCGCGACGCACTGTGTGCTGCGATGGCGGAACATCTCGCCAGCAGCTTCGAGTGGGAGGTGCCGTCCGGCGGCATGTTCGTCTGGGCGGTTGCGCGCGATTCGACGCTCAGTACGGATGAGTTGTTGAAGCATGCGATGAAGGCCGGCGTCTGCATTTCGCCGAGCAGCGTGTTCGATGCCGCCCATCAGGACCGCCGCGCCATTCGCATGAACTTCACGCTGAACGCGCCGGAAAGGTTGATCGAGGGCGTGCGGCGTCTCGCGGCCGCCGTGCGGACGATGCAGGCGAACAAGAGCTGAGATGACGGTCACGATTTCAGCCGCCGTGGCCAGCGATCTTTCCGAGGCCGACATCGCGCGTTGGCGCACCGTTCCTGTGGCCATATCCGTGGACCTCTCGCCGGAGAGCCAGATCGATCCTGCCATTCGCCCGATCAATCCGCCGGGAAGGCAGCCACGGCTGTTCGGCCGCGCCATGACTGCCTCCTGTACGGCGCCGGATTTCGGTGCCGTCGTGCATGCGCTCGAACATGTGGGCCGCGGCGAGGTGCTGATGATCGCGGCTGGCGGCGATGGCGTCACCGCGATGATCGGCGAAATCCTGAGCGGCCATCTGCGAAAGCGCGGTGCCGCCGGCGTCGTCTGCGATGGCGCGGTGCGCGACGTCGCGACATTGAGCAAATGGCGGGATTTTTCTGTCTACAGCCGCTCGATCACGCCGCGCGGCCCCACCTCCGCCGCGCATGGCACCCTCAATTCGGTGGTCATCATTGGCGGCCGGCAAGTGTCCCCGGGCGATCTCGTCATCGGCGATGACGACGGGCTCGTGGCGTTATCGCCCGACACGGTGCGCTCCCGCATCGGCGACGCCGAAGCACGCCTTGCCCGCGAGGAGGGCTGGATCAAGAGCCTCGCCGCGGGCGGGGGTGTGGTCGAGGCCTTCGGCGTGAAGCCGGCGAAGCGCAGTCCGTGAGCGCCAGTCCCCGGGCGAGCAAGACCGGCCTTCGGCGTTTCCTGGATGTCGAACAACAGCGCCAGTGGATGCAGGGCAAAGCGACCCTGCGCGACGCCAGAAAGCGGCCGGAATCGCCGGAGCTGCGATTCAAATACGTCGCGCGTTTCGAGAAGCTGCTCCGCAAGCCGCAGGCCCACGAGGTTCTGGAGATCCTCGGACGCTATGGCCGTGACTGCATTCCGATCCCGCGCATGACCGAGCGGTATTACTGGTCCGTCTCCTGCCTGCCCTCAACGCCAGGCAAGGCGCTGGTGCGCGTCAATGCAAGCTGGATGGAGCTGTTCGCGCTTTACGCCGATGGCGAGGGCATCAGGGCGAAATTCCTGGTGCATCTGTCGGATTTCACCGCGCGCGATTCACGCGCGGAGAACCAGGTGAATGAGTCTTTTCTGGAGCGATCCGTCAGCGCACCCGAAGACGTCTCCTATTTCTTTCCGAACGGCGAGGACATCTTCGGCATCAGGGTCCGTGGCATTCGCTCGATCGCCAAATTCCTTTCGAACCGCCGGGTCCTGCGCGCCATCCGGACGTTCAACCTGACGCATATGAACCGCGGCCGAAACGCCTATCAGGCAAGCCATTGCTACGGCGTTGCGGACTGGATGCTCGACCATGCCCGATAAGAACAAGTAACGATTTCTTCATGTAGAGTTCTTTAGCTACTGAGGGGGCAGGGCGTCAGTAAATACGGTGCGGCGCTCAGTGTGCGCGGGATCGAGGGGGACCCAGTGATGCATGTTCGGCGGCTTTTGTCGGCGGCTCTTGCATTCGCGCTGAGCGCTTGCAGCGCCCAGCTCTATGACAAAGAGAAGGATGATCAGGCAACGGCATTGAAGACGGGCCTGAGCAGCGTTTCTTTCGATAGTGTTTTCGCTACCGCCCGGGCCAATGAAAACGCGGTCTCGGACGCAACCACGGACGCCTATCAGCGTCTTGCCGCCGCGGATGCCAAGCTCAAGCTGTTTGTGGTGCTGAGCGCACCCCGCAAACTTACCGATCGATTGGGATTGCAAGGCAAGCTCGCCGCCCGATGGGCGGCACTGATGTGCGATGATCCAACAGCCTGCGCCCCGCCCAGCCAATTCGCCGATGAATGGTACCAAAAATTTTGCAAAAACCCTTCACCGTTCGATCAAGCCTGCCAAATTCCTGTCCCTCCACCGGTGCGGTTTTCACAGATCATCAAGCTTGGCCTCAGCGACTACAACGCTGCTTCCCTGGCAACCCGGCGGCTACGCCTGGCCGATAGCGCCGATCAAGTTTTGATCGCCTCCGGACGACCAGCGCCCGAATGCACGGCAAAACCGCTCGAAAAACAGGAGCTCGTCAAACCAGCGCGCGAACTTGCAGCGCCAGAGGCCACACTCCCGAGCACCGAGGAATTCACGCACGCCCTGCCGGCGGATGTCGCAAGCCACACAACACCGATTTACCAGGACTACGTCACGATCTGTGCTCAGACCCTCGGTGCACAATACGAACTGACCTGGCTGGTCGGGACGAGCGCCAATTCGGACATCGGGAGAGGCTGGAAAGCCTGGAAGAGCGCCGCGGATGATTTGGCCACGCTGCAGATCGCGGCGCGCGAACGTGCGGCGATGTATGATGCAGACAACGTCGCTTACAAGAAGGCTTTGGCCGACATCAAGAACTCCGCACTCGACGCGGAGGCCATGGCCAAGGACCTTCTCGCCAAGGCAAGCGTGGCCCTCGATGCCGTCGATGAGCTTAACGATTTCGGCAAAGTATTTGCGGCTCAAGAGCGGCTTAAGTCGCTTGAGGAGATAATCTCCGCGCTGGGCGGGAACAGCACGTCCACCGGCAACGACAAGAGCACACTGACTCCGGATGTGCGGGCCAATCTCGCTGCGATATCCAAGCTGCCGCATCTGATCGACGATAGCGCAGCGCTATTCAATGCGGCGAAACAGGCGCGCCTCGCGCCCTTGGTGCTGGAGCTCTCCTATCAGGAACAAGTGTTGATCGCCACCAAGCGGCGCATCGACGCGATGGAGGCGGCGGTCGAGCGCGGCCGTCAAGTCTACCTTGCCGCAGTCGCGGAAGCCGGGAAGATCGCGTACGCCCAGGAACGTGTCCTGGACGCCTCCACGATCAATGGATTTGCGGATCAGCCGCTCTATGTCCTCCTCAAAGGTGCAAATCAATCGGCGAACAAAGAGCAGACCGCCTTGCTGGATGCGCTCGACGCTTATTATGAGTCGCAGGTCAAATACAATTCGGAGCAACAGAAGGTTGCCTTCGACGAATCCGCCGCCGCATTCCAGCGCAATCTGGATGACGACCAGATCGCCCTGAACGAATGGCTGGCGCTCTCGAAGGGCAATTCCGAAATCCTCTCGGCCTATTTTGCCTCCGGTGTAAAGCCTCAGGAACTTGCCAACCTGCTCGTGCAGCTGATCGGGCTCGGCTCGATCGGCGTGGGGGTCAACCGATGAAAACACCATTGCTGACTTTGCTGCTGCTTTTCTCGGTCGCCGGATGCGGCACACCGGAAGAAGTACGAGACTACGCCAAGACAAGCAGTGCACAGATGACAAGCATGAAACAGGACCTGACGGGCTTGTCCACGCGGGAACAGAGCGCGATCTCGATCCGGCGCAGGGTCGCGGCCGAGTTGCTGTTGGCCGCACAACAAGGCGAGGCAACTCTTGACGAGGTTCAGCAGGACGAGGTTGTACGGGCGGCGCAAGCGCCAGGAACGGTATGCGGCCAAAATTGCTCGGCGCTGTTGGACTTTGTGGTGGGCCGGTACGAGCGGCATGAGAAGGCCGATGCCGGTCGCGCCAGGGAGATGCAGGATTTTCTTGCCGCTCTGGACAGCAAGCTAAAGCCCTTGGACACGGTCGCCAATCCGAGCATCACGGCGCTGGACAGTGCCTCCAAGTCAGCCGGGTCTCTCGGCGACGAAATGAGCAAGGCCGAGCTAGCCGCGTTCCTGTTTGACTATTTCAAGCAGGTCAAGAGCGGCGTCGACGAAGGGCAAAAGCAATCCGCGGCGGCGGCCAGCAACGCCGTTTCAGCGGTTAACAGCAAACAATAAAACGGAACTAATTTCCGTAATCGTGCGACAGGAGATATGAGGATGCCGAACGCACCCGTGCCCGCGGCCCAACTAAAACAAATGCCGGACCCTTGGGGGCGCTATGTCGCTGACCACACGGCGTCGCGCGACACGATCGATGCCGCAACCACGAAGCTGAATGCGCGCCTCATGGTCGAGCAGGATCCGACGGAGAAAGCCGATCTCGAGGTCCAGATCAATGACCTGATCGTGAAACGCGCGCTGGTCGAGCAGAAGTTCACCGCAGCAAACGCTGGTTTAGGGCAGATTATGGCTCCCACCGCCACAGAGGTCAGTGCGATTGTGGCGCATGCATCCAGCATCGCGGCCATGACGGCGGCCAATATGAATGTCAGCGCAGTCATTCAAACCGCGGCTGCGGTCGCCAACAACTTTGTCGGTCTTCACATCTAGCGGACGTCTTCAGCCGACAGGTTTGTCCAAGGCTCGCACAACACTACGTCGGCGGTGATATCGAATCCCTGTCCGCCGAATCTGCTGCTCGGGCTTCATGCCGCAGCGCGCCAGGACTGCTGAAGCACCTGGAACGCACCCGTCATTTCGTGAAAACTGGAGCGGGCGAAGGGATTCGAACCCTCGACCCCAACCTTGGCAAGGTTGTGCTCTACCCCTGAGCTACGCCCGCGCTCCGGCCTCGGGAGGGCGGATCATACGGATAGAGCCGTGATTTGCAACCCCGGGCGCCGCTCGCCTTTTTGCCCCCGGTCTTGGACTTGAGGGCCCGGCTGCGATCCGCTAAACCCTGCCCGCCATGAACGACCAGACCGCCACAGCGCCAACTGTCGCCGCCCCACCCACCAGCCCGGACCAGCTTCTGGCCCGGCTGAAGGAACTTTGCCTTGCCAGTCGTACCGTGAACCACCCGCCGGTCTTCACCGTGGAGGAAGCCAAGGCGCTGCGCGGCGAACTGCCCGGCGGCCATGTGAAGAACCTGTTCCTGCGCAATAAGAAGGGCGCCATGTGGCTGGTGGTGGCCGAGGAGGATCGCCAGATCGACCTGAAGGTGCTGGGCGAGAAGATCGGCGCGGGCCGGGTGTCCTTCGGCAGTCCCGACCGGTTGATGCAGCATCTGGGCGTGCTGCCGGGCTCGGTCACGCCCTTCGGCGTCATCAATGACCATGGCCTCGAGGTGCAAGTGGTGCTGGACAAGGCCCTGCTGGACCACGATCCCGTCAATGTGCATCCGCTAACCAACGACCGTACGACCGCAATCTCGCCCAAGGACCTTTTGACCTTCCTCGAGGCCACGGGTCACAAGCCCCAGATCCTGGATTTGGGGGCCTAGGAAGCTGGAAGGCAGGCCTGCCTTGCGCGGCAAGGCCCGGAAGACCATGTTAGGGCCGCAAATATCGGGAATGGAACGACAATGGACACGATGATTGGCGCCGGCAATGGCGCGGCACCGGGCGCCAATGGCGCCGGCGCCCT
>CAZQLF010000054.1:0-10147 GCA_964594035.1 uncultured Rhodospirillaceae bacterium
GGGCCAGCCCCCGGCTCCGGCAACGCAATCCCGGCTGCCAGGGCCAGCTGGCGAAACACCAGCGCCGTTTGGAGGCTGGTCGAGCGCACCGGCAGGAACGTGTTGCCGTGGGCCGGCAGCCATGGCGCATATTGCCAGCTGTCGAGTACGGTTCCGGCTGCCGGGATGAAGGGGGCGCCGCGCGGAAGAATGTCTTGTGCTGGTGCGAAGGTCACCCAGTCGCAGGGCAGGATCAGGCCATCGGCAATGCTGCGCGCCTGGAAGACGAGCGCGCCCTTCGTGGTGGACCAGACGACTTCGACCCGATTGAAATCGACGTTGAGCGCACCGAAGCCAGCGTTGTACGGCGTGGCGATGGGCTGGCTTGTGCTCACCTCCGGCAGCGCGGGCATCAGCGTATCATCGAAAAAGAAACGGCCGTTCTTGCCGATGGTCCGGTTCGCCTGCCACTGCAGGACCAGCATCTGCAGATCGTTGGCCGTCAGCACCGGATCGCCGCCGCCGAGCAGGTAGATGTCATCGCCGCGGCGATAGAGTGTGGTTGCGAACCGGAAATCCGCGCCCAGAATCTTCACAGCCGCGTAGGCCATGGGCAGTTTGGTGACGGAGGCCGGCACGAAAAGACGGTCGGCCGATTGCTGCTCCAGGATGTTGCCCGTTTCGGCATCAGCCAGGATGAAACCGACCTCGCCCTGGGTGAAGCCAAGACGCGCCAAGGTCGCTGCGGCCGTTGACGAGCCGGCTCCGAAAGCTGATCGCGTAAAGACGCAGCCGAGCGCCGCGATGGCGAGCGCACAAGCCAAGGCTCGCCGGTTCAGCATCGTCGAATGATTCATGCGGGCGCCAGACTATCATGGCGCCGTAGGGGAAAAGTGCCGGCGCCCAAGCAGGCGCCGAGGGAGCAAAGCGCCGGCGCCTAAACAGGCGCCGGCGAACTTATGAGCCTAGTTCTGCGGCCATTGATGGCGGGTCTTGCCGCCGCCGTTGCCGCCATTGCTGCGGGAGGCATAGTTGTTGCCGCCCCATTGGTTTCCGTTGTTGCCGCCATTCCAGCCGCCACCCTGCGAACCGCCATTCCAGCCACCCTGCCATTGGTTGTGGCTGTTGTTGGCGTTCTGCCAGTTGCCGCTGCCATGCTGCCAGCCGCCGCTCCAGCCGCCATTGCCGCCACCCGGCTGGCCGCCCTGGGGCCACTGCTGATGGTTGCCGCCGTTGCCCTGCTGCCAGCCACCATTGTTACCGTGCTGCTGCCAGCCGCCATTGCTGCCCTGCTGCCAGCCGCCGTTCTGCCAGGGCTGATGGTTGCCATTGTGCTGCCAGCTGCCATTGCCCTGCTGCCAGCCACCGTTCCAGCCGCCATTGTTGCCATGCTGCTGCCAGCCACCGCCATCATGGTGGTGGTGCCAATCGTTGTCATGGCCATAGCCGCCGCCGTAGTCGCCGCCGGATCCGCCGTAATAGGTGAACCCGAATGAGGAATAGCCGGGGTAATAGCCGTAGCTTGGCCCGTAGGCGTAGCCGGGCGCATAGCCGTAGTCGGGCGCATAGCCATATCCGCCCGAATCAGGCCCATAGGCGTAGCCGCCACCGTAAGAGCCGTCCGGCACGGCAGCGCTGTAAGCCGGAGCTGAATCGTAGCCGCTGTAACCATAGCCGCCACCGGCAGGATAGGCCGCGCAGCCGGCTAACCCGCCGGCCAGCAGCAAGGGTGCCAGAAGTCGTGGAAGGTTGCGCAAGGGTGCCTCTCCCGATTGAAAGCTTGAACCTTTCGTGTACACGCGCCTGTCATCCCTTTCCTGCGGTCTTATTGCGCTGTCGGCGGAATCGGCCAGTTGCTTGACAAGGCAGTCCCCCGGAGAAATCCTCGCCAGCTCCTACAGGGGATAGCGGCATGCGGCAGGGACTCATCCGGTTTGGCCTTTGCCTGGCCGCGGCGCTCGGCGCTGCAGTGCAACATGCCTGGGCCGATGACCTCACAGGCTCGAGCTGGACTGTCGCCGTCAGCGAGGAATGCCAGCTGAGCCAGATCGGGAAGATCGTCCTTCAAGCCGGCGGCTCGGCTCAGGCTTCGGCGGTCGTGGAAATGTCCGTCGGCAGCACGAACAGTGCCGCTGACACCCAATCAACCGATCTCGACGGGACCTGGTCCTACGCCGACAATAAACTGCATGTGTCGTTCAACGGCGATTCACTGACCTTGGATGGACCGGTGAAGGACAACAAATTCATCGCCAGGGCGGTGATGAAGACCGACCTGGGTGACCAGCTGGAACAGGACTGCGTGCTGAAACGAAACTGACGCCCGCCAGTGTCAGGCCGACAGTTTCTTTCGCGTCTCTTTGAGCTCGGCTTCCAACGCCTCGACCTTTTGCGTCAGCGCCTGGATTGCCGCGAGGCACACACCGACCGCGTCAATCGGATTGATGGTCACCCCATCGCCCACGCCAAACGCCGCTTGGAAGTCCTCGGCATAGGGACCGATATGCGGGCGGGTCTCCAGCCCGGTCTCCGCCTTGTAGCGCCAGGTCTCCACCGGCAGCGTGACGACGGCGGCGAGCAAGGCGGCCGCATCGATCGAGCCCTCGGGCGTTTTGAAGGAGCGGCTGGAGACACAGGGGCTGCAGGGTTGCGCGCGCGCCGCTTCAATTTTGTCGGTCATCGAGTTCCCCTTCCATGCCCCAAGCGTGACCCGAAACTTTATCAGCCCGCCAAAAGGCGGGCAATTTTTGCCCACAGCCGCAGCCCGACAGGAACAATGGCTTTCTTGACTCCCAGAAGGGCCGAAGCGAGCATGCCCGCCATGCGAGAAGCCCTGCACGGACCCTTCGTGTGGACCGGCGAGGAACTGGCCCGTTCCTCCGCCTGGCGTTTCGAACTGACGCCGGTGATGAACGCGGAAATCGATCGGGCCTTTCTCCGCCTCAAGGACCGCGGCAGCGATTGGTCGAAGATGCGCCGCGAGGATTTTCCGCTGCCCGAGACCCAGGGGTTGCTCGACGATATTTCGCAGACGCTGGAGCGCGGCCTTGGTCTTGCCAGGCTTTCCGGTCTGCCCGTCGCCCGCTACAGCGATGATGATCTGAAGATCATCTGGTACGGCATCGGCCTCCACCTCGGCACGCCGGTTTCCCAGAGTCATGCGGGCTTGCGCCTGAAGGTGATCCGCGACGAGGGGGCAACCGTCGGCGAAGTCTATGGTCAGATGCAGGAGAAGAGCGGACCCCACTTCCTCTCCGCCTATGCCCGCGCGGTCTCCAACGGTCCGTTGCGCTTCCACACCGACCGCACCGATGTCGTGGGGCTGCTCTGTATCGATCAGGCCGCGTCAGGCGGCTTGAGCAAGATTGCCAGCACCGTTGCGATCCACAACGAGATCCTGCGCCGGCGCCCCGACTTACTGGAGGAGCTGTTCCATCCCTATCCGCGCAGCCGCCTGGGCGAGGAGAAGGATGGCGGTGAGCTGTTTTACATGTTGCCGATCTTTGCTCTGCGCGATGGCCATTTCACCAGCCACTATTCGCGCACCTATATCGAGGCGGCGCAGAAATTGACACATGTGCCGCGGCTCAGCGAACGCCAGATGGAAGCTATGGATTTACTGGCCGAGGTGGCCGAACGCCAATGCTATCGCATGCACTTCCAGCCCGGCGACATGCAGTTCCTGAACAACCACGTCATTTATCACGCGCGCGACGCCTTCGCCGACGACGCAGCCGCCGGCCGGGTGCGCCGCCTGTTGCGTCTGTGGCTGGCGATGCCAAACAGCCGCCCACTGCCCGAGGATCATGCGGTACTCTGGGGCAATGTGGCAGCGGGTGCGGTTCGCGGCGGCATCGGCATATCACGGGATTAGAAGCGGGGCTTCGCCCGCGGCGGGCTTCAAGATCGGGGGGTTTCATGGTGACATGGTTGCGCCTGGTTTTGCCAGCGATGGCGATCGTCTTTGCCGGCCTTCTTGCTACGCGGTCAGCGCAGGCGGCCGAGATCGGTGACGCCAACACCTGCGAACACGGCACCGATTCCAGCATCGTGGTTGCCGCTTGCTCGCCGATCATCGAGGCCGGCGGCACGCGGCAGCTGAGCCTGGCGCTGGCGCTGGACAACCGCTGCTCCGCCCTCAACGACCTCGGCCATTTTGATCTCGCGCTGAAGGATTGCGAGGGCGCCATCGCCCTCAATCCGGCCTTCGCCCGCAGCTACAATAACCGCGCCAACGCCTATACCGGCTTGCTGCGCTATGATGAGGCGCTTAGCGATTACGCTACTGCCATCCGCCTCGATCCCGGATTCGAGTATGCCTACTACAACCGCGGCCTCGTCTGGCAGGTCAACGGCGAAAGCGAGCGGGCGGTGCAGGATTTCACGACGGCCATTCGCCTCGTACCCCGCGATGCGCTGAGCTATCTCGCCCGCTGCAACAGCTTTGCCATCGCCGGCAATTTCGTGGACGCCGTAGCGGATTGCGACAAATCGCTGGAGCTCAATCCTGCCGACACCTCACAGGCGCTCAACGGGCGCGGCTATGCCTATCTGCGCGCCGGTGATCTGGCGCATGCCATTGCCGACTACAATGCAGCGCTCAGGCTCAATCCCAGCATCATCGGATCGCTCTATGGCCGCGGCGTGGCCTATGCGCGTCAAGGCCGCCAGGAAGAGGCGGAAAAAGACATCAGTACGGCGCGTATCCTCGACCCCAACATCGACCGCGAGATGGCAGCGATCCATATCGCCGCACCGTCGGGAATCTGACTCAGGGGTCTTACTCGGGGATCTGACTGGCGTCAGATGTGCTGGGGATAAAGGTGGTCGAGGGCGCGGCTGACCAGCGCCTCGCTCAGCGCCGGTGCAACGCCGCGATAGGCACAGGCCTCCATAATGTGATCGACGATGAAGCGCGGCTGATAACAGGCAAGCGGGAAGTGCCGGCGTTCCTGCAGTTCGGCCAGCAGCCAGTCGAACAGGGACTGAGTGACGTCCAGTTTCCGCTCGCCGGCTTCGCGGGACAGGATCGCGCCAAACTGCTCGACCGATGGGGCACCGAGGCGGATCTTGTAAGGGATGCGCCGCAGGAAGGCCGCGTCCATCAGATCGCTCGGTGTCAAGTTGGTGCAGAACAGCACCAGCGCGTCGAAGGGCACCGGAAATGTCCCGCCGGTGTCGAGCTTCAGGTAGTCGACATGTTCCTCCAGCGGGATCATCCAGCGGTTCAGCAGATCTTTCGGCTGCACGATCTGCCGGCCGAAATCGTCAATGATGAAGGTGCCGCCCACCGCCTTGATGTGCAGCGGTGCTTCGTAGAAGTTCGCATCCGGATCGTGGCGCAGCTCGAGCATGTCGAGGCTGAATTCGCCGCCAGCGATCACCACCGGCCGGCGGCAGGGAACCCAGCGGTGGTCGAAATTCTCATGGCGCAGTTTCGCCGGTGTCAGGCTGCTGGGTTTTTCCTGAGCGCTGACCTCTTCATGCACCTTCGGATCGAAAATCTTCACGATCTGGCCCTCGATCTCGACGCAATAGGGCACATGAATGACGTCGGAAAAGACGCGTCCGATGCGCCGGGCCATTGAGCTTTTGCCATTGCCTGGCGGGCCATAGAACAGAATGGAGCGGCCGGCCTTGATGGCGGGCCCCACGGCCTCGATGATTTCCTCCGGCAGGACCAGGTCGCTGAGCGATTGGCGAATGCGCGCGGCTTCGTCGCGGGCGTGGGCCAGCTTCTGGCGCTTCGCTCGCTCGGTATAGGCCGCCAGTGAAACCGGCGCCGGCCCGATGTAGCTGTTCTTTTCCAGCGCCTCCATGGCGGCGGACCGCCCCGCGGCCGTCAGCGAATAGGTGAGCACGGGCAGCGTGATGCGCGCTGCAGCACCCGTCACTTTCAGCAGCTTTAGCTCGAGCGCTTCGTCGATCAGGGTGCCGACAACGTGGCTCGGCAGTTTGAGGGTTTGGCTCAGCCCCGGCAGGCTGTCGACACCACCGCGGTAGAGCGCTTTCAGCAGTAGCCCATGCAGGGTAGCCCGCGATACGTCAGTCCCTTCCACCGTTGAGGGCAGCGCCGGCGGCATGGTGTGCAGCGCCGTATCGATCTGCTCCGGCGTTACCAGCTTCAGGGCCAGCAGATTGTCCGTGATGCGGCCGCCACGGGCCTCGCTACGCTCCATGGCACGGGCGAGATCGGCCGGACGAATGACGCCTTCAGCGACTAGAAACTCTTCGAGACGCATCGGACCCCTTTCCGGCCAGTGAGGTCAAACGGAGGACCGTTTATAGGCCGGTGCAGTTAAGTCACAAGAAGAGCACGGCGTAAGTCTCAGGTTTACCACATTTTGCCACAAAGCAAATGGCCACCAGGAATTACGCGGTTAACTAAATTACACAACTATAAGTAACGCTCTAATGCGACTTAATGTGGAAGTCCAGTTGCTCAGAACGATCAAGTACGGTCCCCTATTCTTGGCCCGTCATGATTTTCCAGGGCGGCGTTGACCGCCAGCGTCGGGCGCCCCTATACCAGCCTCCGGCTTTTCCATCCGGGTATTCGAGTGGCAACAACCCCCTCGCCTCGCTCCCTACTGCGCCGGATGCTGGATGCAGCCCTTGCGGCCGCCAACCCGGCAGTCTGCGTGCCGCCTCATTTGCCCACGCCGCCAAAGGGCCGAACCGTTGTGGTGGGCGCCGGCAAAGCCGCGGCCGCCATGGCCCGCGCAGTGGAACTCAACTGGAAGGGTCCGCTCAGCGGGCTGGTGGTCACGCGCTACGGCCATGGCATGCCTTGCGAAAGGATTGAGGTGGTCGAGGCTTCCCACCCGGTTCCCGATGCAGCCGGGGCAAAAGCGGCGGAACGCATTCTTCAGGCGGTTGCGGGTTTGGGTCCCGACGACCTCGTCCTCTGCCTGATTTCCGGCGGCGCCTCCGCGCTACTGGCGCTTGCCGCCCCGGGCCTGACCCTCGCCGACAAACAGCAGGTGAACAAGGCGCTGCTCGCTTCCGGTGCTGCGATCTCCGAGATGAACTGCGTGCGCAAGCATCTGTCGGCGATCAAGGGCGGGCGGCTCGCGGCCGCAGCATATCCGGCGCAGCTCGTGACCCTGGTCATATCGGATGTGCCCGGCGACGATCTCTCCATCATCGGCTCCGGTCCGACCGTATCCGATCCAACCACCTTCGCCGACGCCCGCGCCGTGTTCGAGAAGTATCGCATCCCGGTCTCGTCCGCGATCGCGCAGCGCCTCGCCTCTGGCGACGAAACACCGAAGCCCGGTGACCCGCGCTTTGCCAAGACTCGTGCGATTCTGATCGCGCGGCCGCAGGATGCGCTTGAGGCGGCTGCCCGCACGGCACACGAGGCGGGCTTTCAGCCCATGATTTTGGGCGACAGTCTGGAGGGCGAATCACGAGACGTGGCGCTGGTCCATGCCGGCATCGCCCGCCAGATCGTCAATCATGGCCAGCCGCTTCCCGCACCTGCCGCCCTCATCTCCGGCGGGGAGACGACGGTCACCTTGCGAGGCTCTGGCCGCGGTGGGCGCAATGCCGAATTCCTGCTGGCACTGACCGTCGCTCTCGGCGGCCATGCGAGCATCCATGCCATCGCCTGTGACACGGATGGGATCGACGGCAGCGAGGACAATGCCGGCGCCATTGCCGGCCCCGACAGCCTTGCGCGCGCAAAGGCCAAGGGCTTGGATGCCAAGGCGATGCTTGCCAACAATGACGGCTACGGTTTCTTCAGCGCCATCGATGACCTCGTCGTCACGGGGCCGACACGAACCAATGTTAATGATTTCAGGGTCATCCTGGTGAACCGCCCCCAATGAGACGAAATCGCAAGGCGAAGATCCTGGCCACCTTGGGGCCTGCCACCGGCACGCCGGAAAAGATCCGCGCGCTGGTCGAAGCCGGCGCCGATGTGTTCCGGTTCAATCTCAGCCATGGCACGCATGAAGACCATCGCCGGCGCTATCAGTTGGTGCGCCAGGTCGAAAAGGAGATTGCCCATCCCCTCGGGGTGCTGGTTGATCTGCAAGGGCCGAAGCTGCGCGTCGGCACCTTTACCGGCGGCGGGACCGACCTCGTAGCGGGCAGCCATTTCCGCCTCGACATGTCATCCGAGCCGGGCGATTCCCGGCGCGCCCCGCTGCCCCATCCCGAAGTGCTGGCGGCGCTCCGGCCCGGCTCCGAGCTGTTGCTCGATGATGGCCGCATCCGGCTTCGGGTCGATCAGGCCGCGTCCGACTGCTGCGAGACGACGGTGATGACCGGCGGAAGGCTCAGCGACCGCAAAGGGCTGAACCTTCCCGATGTCGTGCTCGGCGTCTCGCCGCTGACAGACAAGGACCGCGCCGATCTCCAGTTCGGTCTCGATCTCGGCGCCGACTGGATCGCGTTGTCCTTTGTGCAGCGGCCCGAGGACGTGGCCGAGGCGCGCCGGCTGATCGGCCAGCGCGCCGCCATCATCGTCAAGATCGAAAAGCCCTCCGCGCTGGCTCATCTCGAGGAGCTGATTCAGCTTTCCGACGCGGTCATGGTGGCGCGCGGCGATCTCGGGGTGGAAATGCCGCCGGAGGACGTGCCCAGCGCGCAGAAGCGCATTGTCGGTGCCTGCCGGCTGGCCGGCAAACCCGTGGTGGTCGCAACCCAGATGCTGGATTCCATGGTTCATGCGCCCGCACCCACGCGCGCAGAAGCCTCGGATGTCGCCACCGCCGTTTATGACGGCGCCGATGCCATGATGCTGTCGGCGGAATCGGCCAGCGGCAGCTATCCGGTGGAATCGGTGGCGATGATGAATCGCATCATTGCCCGCACGGAACGCGATCCCCTGCACCGCCGCTTGATGGCCGCCCAGCATCCGGAGCCTGAAGCGACGGCGGCCGATGCCATCAGCGCCGCCGCGGCCCAGGTGGCCCATACGCTGTCGGCCGCGGCCATCGTCACCTACACGACATCGGGCTCGACCACGCTGCGCGCCGCGCGCGAGCGGCCCGGCGTTCCGATCCTGTGTCTTACTTCCAGCCTCGCCACGGCGCGCCGCCTGGCGCTGCTCTGGGGAACCCACTGCGTGGAGACGCCGGACGTCAACAGCTTTTCGGAAATGGTCGACAAGGCAACGCGCATCGCGCGGGAAGAGAAGTTCGCCGAGGCTGGTCAACGCCTCGTCGTGACCGCAGGGGTCCCCTTCGGCACGCCCGGCTCCACCAACGTGCTCCGCATCGCCTGGGTGGCGGATTAGCCTGGTCTAAACCGGCACTGGACGGCGCGCAGACAGTCTCGGCGCCAGGGTGAAGACGGCAAGCGCCACCCAGATCAGCGCGAACGTCACGTAATGAGCCCAATAGAAGGGTTCGTTGAAGACGAACCGCGCCAGCACGAACTGGATGCTGGGGGCGACATACTGGAAAAAGCCAAGCACGCCGTATGGCAAACGCCGGGCCGCGGAGATGAACCAGAACAACGGCAGCAGGGTCACCGGCCCCGCCAGCGCCAGCAAAAAATCCACGCGCGTACCAGCAAACGTGAAGGCATGGCCGAACAGCAGCAGGCCTGCGATGGCGAAAGGAAACAGCATCGCTGTCTCGATGAACAGGCCGCCCAGCGCCTCGACGGCAACGATCTTTCGCAGCAGGCCATAGACCGCAAAGCTGAGGGCGAGGCCAAGGCCCATCCAGGGAACCTGGCCATAGGCGACGACGAGAACTAGAACGCCGGCCGCCGCTATCACCATGGCAAGGATCACCGAACGCGACAGCTTTTCGCCGAGAAACAGCCGGCCGAGTAGGACGTTGACCAGCGGATTGATGTACTGGCCGAGGCTCGTCTCCATCACATGGCCGGTGCCGACGGCGTGAATGTAGAGCAGCCAGTTCGCCGCCACGATGACCGCCGTCAGACAAAGCGTTGAGATCGTCCGGCCGGTTGTCATCGGTCGACTCCGCGCGAAGCTGGATCAGCACGAACACGACGAACACTGCCGCGACGCCGCCGATCCCGAGCCTCAGCATCTTGACGTCGCCGGTGCCGCGTCCGGGGCCGCCCGCCGGCAAGGAGATCGGCACGATCCCCAACGCGATGGGCAGGGCAGGCGACATCGGCGCCGTCCGGGGCGGGCCTCGGCGGCCGGCGGGGGGCGCCACGCACACCGTCGACGGGT